>JADGAQ010000055.1 GCA_015231925.1 Magnetococcales bacterium | reverse complement strand
GCATCCAGATCTTGGCAGCGTACCCTTTGGCCATTTAGATCAGCCAAGAGAGAGGTAGCTTTTTCGGAGAGGAAGGAGTTGTTCAGGATGTCTTCGGCGGTGATATTCATTTTAAATTCTCCACCCCTGATTCCGCGAGGTGCCGGTGGCGGCTTTCCGCCCTGTTGAAAGGATTAAAACATTTTCCGAAACTAGTTGCAAATAAAAAATGAGGGTGACGCATTTTTTTCAGCCTGCGAAATACAGCGTTCTTTCGTTGGACACGACCCGGAATACGATCCGCCACACGGACGGGGTGGTCTCGGAGTTGGCGGGTGTACTGTGGAGCGTGCTGAGGAAATACAACAAAAAATCATTTTTGCTTTCAAAGCCTTCTGCCGTGGCGTCTGCCTCGGTTATCTCCAGCAGTGATTGCTGCTGGAGATCCTCAATCTCGATCGTGAGCCGTGAGGCGTAGCGCGGGCAAAACCGGGCAGGTAGAACCGGGCGCTTGTAGGGCCATGCTACGCCGGATCCTTCGCAAATCACCCTCTCGCCGTCGGCGGTATAGCTCATGACGCCGATGCGTGTGCGCCTATCGGCGATGCGCAGCTCCTCCTTGACCCACAACCGGTCTCCCGGTTGTCCGTAACGACACGTCGGGGCGTCAAGCCGGAAACGGCCATTGCCTCCATCGACAATCGGCTTGTCTGCGTCCGAGACCAGGCGTCTGGTCTGGGTCTTGCAGCCCGCCAAGATGGCCCTGATCATCGGGGGGCCAAACGATATCGCACGCATCACTCGTACTCCCTCTCAAAAGGGCGCTGGTCTTGGGCAGGTTGCGACCATCGGCACCGCCTCCGAGCACCTCCCGGACGATTGCAACGTCACGACTCCTTCAATTAAGATCCCCCTCTTGGAGCAACCGCTGAGGATACCAGGAGTATCGCTGGTGTAGAGGTCTGTGCCGCTCCGGGTGCGGGGGGCGATTTTCACCCTGAGGTTTACACCTCCCGCGACGACCAGCCAGCCGTACTCGTCGACGGCAATGGCCGTCTGGGCAAACCCGACGGACCAACAATCATAAGCCATCGTATGGGCGAGTGGTGCCGCCCGGAATGCCGCGTCGAATCCCACCGCCTGATAGGCGGAGATCGAGACCATGGGGGCGTGGACATATATCGCCCTGGTGCCGTTTGTGTCGCAAACTGTTGTCCCGAGGGGGAAGTCCTGCTCTATAGTCGCCTTGGATATGTCGAACATGCCGAATCCTTCTATGCTGAAAGAATGTATCCGTTTTGCTACCTCGCCTTAATCATCGAATACTCACTCACTCCAGAACCCCCTGGAAATCCTGATTCGGCCTGAACATCTCACACTTCCCTCCGGCGACCACGATGGATGGCCTTCCGGTTTTCGTCGCGTGATCGGCACGCAGGCAGACTGTCCGCCCCAGGTGATTTTTGTGGCCGTCAATACAGCGCCTGCACTTCTTCTCGGTGTTGTTCGTGCCGGTGTAGTGGTGCGTATTTCGCCAGTTCATCGCTGCCCCTCCTATTGATCCCCGGAGATCTCCCTGGCCCTGGCCAGGATCTCCCGGAGGTGTGTTTCGGCTGCGCCATCCGCCACGGCCTGTTGTATCTCTGCGAACAGGCGCTCCATGGCGGGGGTATTGTTTACGCCACCCCTGGATGTAAGGGCGATGCGAGTGGCCCTGATCATCCGTTTGCCGATCTCGCGTATTGCCCAATGCTCTTCGGCGGGCTCCGGGGGAGCGGCATGCGCTCCCGTGCGGGCCTGCTCTTCCCGGCGGCGCTCCCGGTCGGCGGCGGCCTGCTCGGCCAGGCCGTAAGCCACCCGGATCAGATAGCCGTGGGAGGTCAGGGGCAGGTTCAGGGAGGCCCGTTGCGCCAGCATGGTCTCCATGGCCCGGCTCCACATCTCCGGGGGGCAAGGCAGCGGCGTGCCGTGGCCCGCTTGTGCGGCGCCGGTGGCCACCAGCTCCCCGATCTCGCGGAGGATGGCCGTGCGGCGGCTCCAGGCTTGTGCCCTTTTTCGGGGACGCCACAGCCCGAGATAGAGCAGAGACTGGCCGCGCACCGCGTCCGGGAGCCCCACGAAAGCCGCGACGAAGGTCAGTGCCTGGGCATCGGTCAAAAAAGCGGCCATATCGCCGACGAAGCCGCACTCAGGGCAGGTCAGCATCGTCCGTCTCCAGGCCGGGAATGGGTCTTTGCCGTTGTTTGCGGCGGTACTCCTGGACCCGTTTGATGACCTCGTAAACCCATTGCACGGAGAGGTTGTACCGTTTGGCCAGCTCGTGATGTTTCCAGCCATCGCTCCATGCGGCGTAGATCTCCTCGTCGCGTTTTGATAGCGCGAACAGGGTATCCTTGGGGATATAGATCTGTTGCCCCCCGAAGTGGCTGGCCAGCCGCTGCGCCAGATGCCCGCCGATTTGATCGGCCTGTTGCTCGTCGATGCCCGCTGTCCGCAGGAGGTCGGCGGCGATGTCCGCGACATCCTGCAAAACGGCCCGCATCTGGCGGCGGGTGGGCGCTTCCGGGGCGCTCATGGCTTGGCTCTCTCCTTCCAGGCCTTGAGCCGCTCGATGACGTGGGACTTTTGGCTCACGTCAAGCCATTTGATATGCTCGACCCGAGTCTCTCTTTTTATGAAGGCGTTGAGCGCGGCCTCGTCGGGGTTGTGCACGATGCCCAGCCGGTGCATCTCGCGCCACAAGGCCCAGATTTTGCCGGTCTGCGGATCGGCAGGTTGGGGCGGCGACGGCTGTTTCCCGACCACCGTGAAACCCCGGTTTTTGAAATGGCCGATGACCCGCTCCATCTGCTCCACCGACATCTCCGATGTCGATCGTTTGCCGGTATTGTTGAACAACGCCTCCCGATAGGTGGCATCATCCAGCCCCAACTCCCGTTTAGCGACGTGAATCAGTCTGATCAGGCGGTTGCGGTCCGTGGCGGTGGCCGTCATCGATCATCCTCCCGCGATCCAGTGCAAAGCGGCGATGTAGAGGAGTCCGGCGCAAGCGCCGGATAAAGCCAGCACGGAGAGGGGCACGCGCCGCGAAAGGATCATGCCGCCCCCTCCACCTCTTCTTTTTTGACCTCGACGAAAAAGATTTCCTTCTGCTCTCGTTGGGCTCCGACCAGGGTCAGTCGCTCATCGGGCCACGTGCCCAGTATCTCTTTGTTCACCTGTTCCGTTTTGTTGATAGCCGTGGTAAGCGCGAGTTCCTTCAGTTTCCCGAGGATCATTTTCCAGGTCGTTCTTGAGGTGGCAGGCACGATGGATGTCGACCAGCGGTAGCCGAAATCCCCGAAGGGCAGGCTGACGCTGCGCCGATCCTTGAAAAGGTCGCGGTTGCGGTCGGCGTAGAGCTGGAGTCCTTTCTGCAGCGCCTCCAGCCGTTTGCGGTCCGTGTCGGTGATTGTGGCGATGCGCTTTTTGATGGCATCGATGGAGCTGTTTTGCCGGGCCTCCGCAAGGCCGAGGCGGCGTTGGATTTCAGCCATCTCCCGCAGCGCCTCGCTGGCGTGGTCGAGATCGGCGATGTAGGCGGTGTCAGTGGTTTTTTTGCTGGCCATGTCAGGCTCCGAAGCGGGGGTAGTGGTTATCGTGCCAATAGGTCGGCATCTCCTGGTCGATCCTGGTGCAGATCCGGCGGCCAAACTGCCGGACCAGGCCCGAGGTCAGCGGCTTCTGGAGCAGGCGCATCATTTGGGTCATGCTGATCTCCCGCTCCATGCGGTCGAGGATCTCCGGGGCGGTCAAAGAGCAGCCCGCATCCTTGAGAACGCGCACGATTTCGCTCTGAAGCTCTTCCTCCCTAAGAGCCAGGCGACGTGCGCGGATGTGGCGTTTCCAGCGTTGCACCAACGGATTCCCCATCAGGAGGCGATACCACCATTTGGTTTCGATGAGGTGCATTTCAATCTCCTACTGCCGGGCTTCCCGGATGGCGCGTTTAATGATGTCCCCGGTCACTTTCGAGGAGCCGATGCCAGCCGCCAGATTCATTGCGGCGGTCAGCAGATTGTTGACCGCCAGCGGATGCACCCGGCTGCCGTTGTGGCTGTCGGTGAGGCAATCGGCGATGGCCGGCATGGCGTCCGGGGCGAAAATCGCCTCCGTTTTGGCGCCAATCCGGTCCAACTTGAAGGCCACATAAGCCGGCAGATGCTCGCCGAGAGGCGGCAGCGTGATGGGGGTGATGCGTTGCACCACCTCCCGCACTTCCGCCGAGCGTTGCGAGAGCTTGGTCAGCAGCTCCGGCTGCCCGACCAGGATGATGCCCAGCCATTTCCGGAAGCCTCGCCCGATCTCGGCGAAGCGTTTGAGATGCTTGAGGGTGGCGAGGCTCAGGGAGTGGGCCTCCTCGATGATCAGCACGTGGGAGTATCCTCCCTGCACGCTGTCTTGCAGCAGCTTGCCGATTTGGCGGGTTTTGGCCTCGATGCCCCCTTTGGGGGTGTGGCCGGGAAAGGCCGACACGATGGACGCCGCCACGGCGTCCGCCTTGACCACCCGCCCCCGGCTGTTGTCCTCCTCCATGCCCAGGATCGACGGCTCGATGATGATGACCGGCTCCTCGGCCAGACGCTCCAGCAAGAGGGTGCGCAGCGTGGTCTTGCCCGAGCCGCTCTCGCCGATCACCGCGAGCATGCCGCCACGCTTGGCGGTCTGCATCATCTCCTCGCTGATGTACCGGTGCTCGGGCGAGAAAAACACATCCTCCGGCCCGTTGAGATCGTCCCGGAACGGATCCTTGCGCAGTTTGAAGGTCCGGAGGGTCTCCGGGTGCAGCCTTTGATGCCGCAGGTACATGTCATCCTCCTTTTGGGGGGGTTGTTTGGTGGAACCATCGACCCGCTCGAAAGCGGTGCGAATCTGTTCGGGGGTTGCCCCCTGGTCGGCCAGATAGTCCCGGATGCGGGCGGCCAGCTGATCCCGCCGTTTTGGCCAGATGCCGTGGTTGCCGATCTGGGCCACGCTGGGCTCGGACAAGCCCAGCGCCGCCCCGAAAGCCGCCTGGGAGATGTCCAGCTCCTTTAATGCGATCTTGAGGTGCAACATCTATCGTCCTCCCGCCACCAGGCGCAGCGCGGGCCGCCCGGCAAACTCGTTGACAAGATCCTCCAAAACCCCTTCCGGCACGCCGTCCGGAAAGCGGCCTGAAATCGACTCGAACTCCTCCCCGGAAAGGTTCCGCCCCAGCCGCTCCCGCAGCCGGATGGCGGCATCGACCACGGAGAGGGGTGCGGCCTCGCGGGCCGGGGTGGCGAGATGAAGGGGGGTACCTTTTTTGGGCAGCCACTCCGGCGCCGTGTAGGCCTCCACATCGGCAAAGGCGTTGATGGCCCCGTCGTAGGCGGGCGCGCCCTTGCGACGCCGCTTGTCGGCCTCTTTGGGATCGGTGGTGCCGTAGGCCTGGGCGTTAAGCAGCTTGCGCATCTGATCCGCTGCCGTTTCCGGCAGGGCTTTGTATTCTTCCCCGATAACCGCCGCCCCCTCGAAAAACCCGACCTCGTTTTTGACCAGGTGTTCGACGGTGAGCCACTGTTCCGGGTCGGAATGCGGAACCAGCACATCCACCTGCGGGGCGCGGTAGGGGTTGACCCGCACCAGCAGCTTTTCGCCGACCATCACCCCCGGAACGTGGCGCACGTCGTAGCTGTAACGGGGGAAGCCCTTGACCTTGAAGGAAATGGTCAGGTCCCCGCCAACCTTGCGGGCCTCCGGCTTGCTGGTCAGCATCTCCTTGAGCATCTCCAGGCCGGGGGCGAGGCGTAACTGCGCGGCGGTGATGCCCATCCAGACCGTGTAACGGGGCTGCCCGTGGCGGGTGTGGATGGCGCTGCCGTTGAAGGCGATACTCCACTGCCGGGCCAGGAAATTCAGGTGGCCCAGATTGCGGATCGTGCCGAAGGGAAAGCGAGCCTCGAACTCGTATTCAACGACCCGCTGCATGACCTCGACGGCACCCTTGGCGCGAGGATTGCCGGGGGTGTGGACCAGGGCTTCACAGGCTAAATTCTTCAATAAATTCAAAAAGGCATGGGAGATATTGGCCGATCCGGCATCCATGCTCAGCAGCAGCGGCACCCCGTGAAAAGGGTCACCCGGACGGAGCTGGATGGCGTTGATGAAGACCTCGGTCAGCGACTCCTGGGACTCGCCTCCGAGGCGATACTCCAGATAAAACGCTCCGGAGTAGTGGTCCACCGCCAACCAGCGGTTGAGGCGCTGTTTGCCGATGGACTCGATGTTTTGCGGCTTGTTCTTGTAGAAAACATCCTCGTTCATGACCTCCAATCCGGCGTCGGCCATGTAGAAAAGCACGGACAGCGAGGCGTCGATGGCCCAGACGTGGTTGGGGTGCAGGGATTGTTGATGACTGTGGGGCGTGGCCTGGGTCAGCAGGGCGGGATGCAGTCCCCGCCGCCGCAACTGGCGGGAGATGGTGGAAGCGGAAACGCCCACCTCGCCGCCGTTGGCGGCCACCAATTTGGCCGCCCCCCGGATGGAGAGCATCTGCCGGGTTCCGCCGTTGCCCGCGCCCCGCCGGGAGATGAAGGCAAGACCTGCGATCTGTTGCAACGCCTCGTCGGAGATGGCGGTTTGCCCTTTGTCGGAGCGGGTTTTGCGCCCCGCCCCGGTCTCATAACCCACCCGATCCTTGAGCCAGATATGCACCGTGGCGGCGGCGCAGCCCAGCTTGGCGGCGGCGTCGGCGATGACGCGCCCCTTGCCGCGCCAGGGTGCGGCGGCGTGGGCCTCGGCGGTGGCCATGAGGATTTCCAGGGTGGCGGCGTCAGCCATTTTCAAGCTCCTTGACCTTGTCCCGGCAATGCTCGCGGTAGTCGGAGGCGGCCTGTAAGGCCTCTTTTTCGTTGGAGTAGTATCCCTGTTGGTTACAACCCGGTAGATAGATGATGCCGAAGAGGCCACACACCGGCAGCCAGCCGCCCCGCGAGGCAGGGCTGGGCGACTCCCACTTGGCGCTGATGCCGGCGTCAGCGAACCAGCGCATGTTATCCAGCAGCACGGCTCGGGTTTGAGCCTCCGGAGTCCCTTCCGGCGCGGGGGGAGAACCAACGGAAGCCCTCACCCCCGGCCCCTCTCCCATCGGGAGAGGGGAGGAAGGCCGTGCAGCCGTAGCCCCTCTCCCTCCGGGAGAGGGGTTGGGGTGAGGGAATACCAGGTCGCCGCTCACGGTCCATCTTCCTTGGCCGCCCGCAGCCATTCCGGCTCGACCATGGCCTGGAAATCGATCTCCAGACCGTGGTTGGAGGCTATTTCGGCGATGGTCTTGAAGGCCCAGGAGGCGGTGTTATTGCAGAGATCCATGGCCGATCCGGATTGGCAATGGAGGCGGAAATTGGCTATCGCTTCGGAGAACGTGTTGACTTGGTGTATCAATGCGCTCGTCGAATGCTCCAGTTCCCACCGCAGATGGCGTTCGTCTTCGCGACGTTTCGCCTCCCTGGCATCCGGCTCGATGGCGGTGGCCTTGGCCAGCTTGAGCTCCAGCTCCGTTTTTTCCTTGGTGCGCTTTTCAATCACCCGGTCTTTTGCTTCAAGATCGGCGGCCTGTTCCTTCTCCTTCCGGGCGGCGGCCTCTTTCTCCTGCTGGTGTTTGGAGGCCATCTCCTGCAACAGGTCGATCACCTGGTCACGGCTATCCGTGGCCATGGCCTGTTTGATGATCTCCTGATCCTGGGCCGGCAGGGCCTTCAGGGCGGTGTAGTCGCGGGCCTTGAAACCGATCTGCTCGGCCTGCTCGTACATCTCGGAGCCGAGAAAATAGAGGGTGTCGGCAAGCTGCACGCATCGGCGGTAGCCGCGTCCGAGAAAGGCCTGGCAGAACTCCTCCAAATGTGAAACACGTTTCACATTCCCTTCGGAGTCCCGATAAGGCAACCCCATGTATTTCTTAGATTTTCTGATCTGGTCGAAGGTCTGTGCGATGGCCACATCTGAAACACGTTTCACAAATTCGAGGCCTTCGATCCGGCCAACCGCCTGGAATACCTCCTGCGATTCGATAATCATCGCATCGGCGGAAACCATCACGTCATGGGCTTCAACGGCGGCGGGCAGGCCGGGAGCCTCGTCAAGCGTAACGGTGACAGGGGTCTGTTTGGGCGGGCGTCCAGCCATATCAGTTCTCCTGGCGAGGGGTTGTCAGGCGTTGAAGGGTTTGTTCCAGGGCGTTTTGCGCCTCGCCGATCTGCCGCATAATGGAGATCCCGATGCGGGCGAAGCGAACGGACAGGCGGAACCGCCCCGTTTCGGGGAGGATCTCGACGAACCCCTTTTTGATCAGGGTTTGCAGATGCCTGCCGACCGTGACCGCGTCGAGGCCACTACTGCGAACGATATCGCCGGAGGTCAGTCCGTGGGCGAAATGCCCGATCAACAGCTCCAAAATATCCAGCGTCTTCTCCGAGGCCTGGATGGTGGTTGGTGGCGCCATTTTTACCCTCCGATAAAGCGGCACGCTCCCTGCATTGCAGAACCAGATGCCGCTTTTTTCTGGTACGGGGAGATGTTGCATGATAATTTTATGCGGCCATGCGCTGCTGGGCCTTGAGCCCCATGGCCACGGCGATGTCGTGGCCCTTGCCGAAATGGCCCTTGATGTTGCCGTTGAGCACCCGGCTGGCGTGGATAGGGTCGTACCCATGCTCAATTGCCCACTTTTTGAGCGTTTTGCCCTGATTTTTCAGGCTTTGCTTGAACTGTTGAGGGGTCACGTCAGGCCTCCTTGCTGGTTGGTTTGATACGTCATTTGTGTGTGCTTAGTACGTGGTTGATTGTATGTGGCGTTTCGCCACATGTCAAACGGAAAAATGTGGCGAAATGTCAGATATTGGTGATCGGTTAAAGGAAGAGCGGATACGACTCGGGCTGACCCAGGCGGACCTTGGGGTCCGGTGCGGCGTGTCGCGTGATGCCCAGACAAGTTACGAATCGGGGCGGCGAGACATGGGGACTGGTTATTTGGCGGCCATCGCCGAAGTCGGCGCAGATGTGTCCTACATCCTGACCGGGGTTCGCAGCGCCAAAAGGGGGTCGGTTGCATCGGAGGATAGCCTGGGGGAATTCCCCGAGATCGATGCGGAATACGTCCTGCGGGTACTGCATGCGCTGGAGCTGTACATCAAGAAGGAGAGGTTGAGCGTTGATCCGGAGAAAAAGGCCTTGTTGGTGCGGTTGATGTGCCGGGTGCTCGCCAAACAGAGTCGGGCCGAAGGGGCGATTAAAAGCGCATCGGCGGCCATGAAGATCGATCCGCAAGACCTTGCCCCGTATCTGGATGCGATGCTGTTGGCTAAATAAAGCCGATAAACCCTCCTACGGTCACTTCGGACCGGACCAATTGGAGGGTTGCAGATGAGTCACAACGAGGAGTTGAGCCGCATAGAGGGTATTTTGGGGGCAGGTCGGCGTAAACGGGGCCTTGTGTTGGTGGTTGTATTGGCCCTTTGTGCCGGTTTTTCCGGGGCCTGGTGGTGGATGGACCGGGAAAGCCTCATTAACCACGATGAAAAGGAGGAGCTTCAAGCCCTGGCAGCCAAGGCGGCGGTATCGAGCGGTCGCACGCCGCAGGCGGTGTGGATCGCCGCGAAGCGTGACCTGGGCGTGGCCCGCATCGAGGAGATCCGCCGCAAACAGATGGACATGGCGCGACAGGCTCTGCTGCGTCAACGGTAGTCAACACCCCGTCCGCTGCGGCGGACGGGGTCTCCGCTAACAAGGTGGATACGATGGATCAGACCCAAGAGGAGCCGTCAGAGGTCAAGTTCGAACGGTCGGCGCATCGGCTTCCTTGCCGTCATTGCGGGGAGGAAGTCCCTATCGGCTACGATTGGAAATGCGAAGCCTGCGGTAACATCGCCCCTTTCGGCTGGAGCGTGGCGGTGTTGGGCAAGGTGGCGGTGCGTGTGACGGTGATGGCGCTGGTGTTGTGGGGAGGCTTCCGGCTGTTTTTCGGGAGCGGGCCATCCGATGTTGCGCAGGAAGCCACCTCACCTGCCACGACAACATGCCCCATGCCTGACCCGGTACCGCGAGACGCCAGTCTGGCTCCAGCGGATTACGACATCAATACCATGACCTCCTATGCGGTGATTCTGGGGAGGGCCTCAGCCTGCGGAGTCTACACCGACGATGCCAAGGCCAGGGTGCTGGTCTGGATGGCTGGGCGTTTTCCAAAAGCCAATCCGGCAAGTAAAGCCCACGAGTTGATTTTTCACGAAGGGGTTCATATGCATACACGCCTGCAAGCATCCGGCAAAAGTCCGGATAGCTGCCAGAACGTGATCAAGGTCTACAATAACATGACCCGCGAATGTCGCTGGGGAACGCAATAATTTCCCAGCCCGGATTTTTCCTCTCCCGGCGGAAAAGGAGAGGAAATCCGTAGCCCCTCTCCCTCCGGGAGAGGGGTTGGGGTGAGGGAATATGGGGTGAGGAGATTGTATGGGCAACTTCCGACGCAACGCTCCCGCACCTCCCGAACTACTTGAATTTGCACGTCGGCTACGAAAAAACAGCACGGATGCCGAAATCCTGTTGTGGCGGCTGCTACGTGGACGGCAAATCGCGGAAGTGAAATTCCGCCGTCAATACCCCATCCCTCCCTATGTACTCGACTTCTATTGCCATGAATTGCATCTGGCTATTGAACTCGATGGTGGACAGCACCTTGAACGCCAGCAACACGATCTTTCGCGAGAGGCCTTTCTTAAAGAACGGGGAGTTCGCATTCTTCGCTATTGGAACAACCAACTGCTCCAGGAAACCGAGGCTGTTCTGGAGGCGATCTATCGGGAAGTGATGAGTCTCAAGGCTGACTCCATCTCCTTTCAGACCCTCACCCCCAACCCCTCTCCCGGAGGGAGAGGGGAGTGAATCCGTCTCCAGCTTCCGTAGCCCCTCTCCCATCGGGAGAGGGGAGTGAATCCGTCTCCAGCTTCCGTAGCCCCTCTCCCATCGGGAGAGGGGTTGGGGTGAGGGGAATGTTCCGAAGCTCCCGAGTGTCCCGAAGATCCCTCACCCCGGCCCCTCTCCCGGAGGGAGAGGGGAGTAAATCGGTAGCCCTTCCGATCCCCCCCTTTTTTTTCATCCCCTTTAAAAGACTCCCGGCTCCCGTTGCGCCATTGTTGGGGCGTGACGAACACCCACCCCGACACGGGAGCCGACCATGCCAACGCCTGTCAATCAAGCCACCTTCTATCTGATCAAGCATTTCGAGAGCTTTCGGGGCAAGGCCTACCGCTGCCCGGCGGGGGTCTGGACCATCGGCTGGGGCCATACCGGTGACGTGGAGGAGGGTCAGTGCATCGACCGGGATGAAGCAGGCTTCCTGCTTTTGACCGATGTACAAAAAACCGCTGACGCCATCGAGCCCCTGATTCTGTTCGAACTCAACGAGAACCAGTTCGGCGCGCTGGTTAGTTTCGCTTTCAATGCGGGCCTCGGCAATTTCCGCAACTCCACTCTGCTGCGCCGTCTCAATCAGGGCGACCTCGCCGCCGTGCCGGGTCAGCTCAAACGTTGGGTTTTCATCACCAATCCCGTCACCAGACAGAAAGAGGTCTCCAACGGTCTGCTGCGCCGCCGTGAGGCGGAAGCGGCTTTGTGGCAGACCGAGCCCGGCGAACTCATGCCGCAGACGGCGGAAGAGTAAGGCCCGCCCTCATGGACGAGATCCTTAAATATTGGGAGTTTCTTTACGCCATCGTCACCACCTTTGTCGGATGGGTGGCGTGGAGTATCCGCAAGCAGATGGTCTCCCGGCAGGAGTTCGAGGAGGCACGGGCCGATCTGGTGGGCAAGGTGGCCACCATCGACAGCCGGGTGGTGCGCCTGGAGGCCGAGTCGGATCAGGTCAAGGAGCTTTCCGGCAAGGTCGAGAAGCTATCCGATAAGTTTGCCGAGCTGGGCGGGGATGTCCGCGAGATGAAGGGCACGGTGAAAGTAGTCGCGGACCAAATCAACTTAATATACCGCGCTCATATTGGAGAGGGTTGATGGGAAAAAGCCTGAAGCAGCTTGCCGCCGAAGAGCGCCGCCTGCGCCTGTTGCAGGCTTTGAAGGAGTGTCCGGCCTACAAGGCCACCCTTGACCTGTTGCATGCCTTTCTGGCCGGCACCGCCCTGGGCTGCTCCCAGGAGGTGTTGCTTGCGGAGCTGGGCTGGATGGAGGAGCAAGGTCTGGTGGAGCTGGACAACACCGACGGCGTGATCCTGGCCAAACTGTTGCAGCGGGGCCGGGACGTGGCGGACGGGTTGACCCTGTTGACGGGCGTCGCCCGTCCGGCGCCCTGACATGGGCCGCCGATCCGCCGTGGTGGGTCTGCCCGTGACGGTGCGCAAGTGGCTGGATGCGGCGCTGATCGAGGGCAACTTTACCGGGTACGCCGCCCTCGAAAGGGAGCTTGAGGCACGCGGTTGCACCGTCAGCCGATCCGCCCTGCACCGCTACGGGCAGGAGTTCGAGCGGCGGCTGGCGGCGCTTAAGCTCTCGACCGAACAGGCCCGCGCGGTGGTGGAGGCCCTGCCGGACGAGGAGAACAATCTGTCGGAAGCCCTGGTGCGTCTGGTGCAGCAAAAGGCCTTCGGCATGTTATTGAAGATAGAAGAAGACCCGAAAACCAGCTTCGGGACCTTGGGCAAAATCGCCGTGGAAGCGGCGGGAGCCTCGACGAATTTGAAAAAGTACCGTACCGAAATCAGGACCCGCGCGACCCAGGCGGCGCAGGAAGTCGCCTCCGAGGCCAAGGCCGCGGGCCTGTCCGAACAGGCGGTGGAGGAGATCCGCAAGAAGATCCTGGGAATCTCCGCGTGAGCACCCGGAGCAGCGCGACTGCCAAGAGTGCCGATGCGAGCGCCAGGAGGACCACGAGTCCCGAGAGCGCCCCTCCACCGCCTGTCTTACTCCCCTACCAGCAACGCTGGTGCGCCGATCCCGCCTCGGTCAAGGTGATCGAGAAATCCCGCCGCGTCGGCCTCTCCTGGGCCGAGGCGGGGGACTCGGCGCTGCTGGCCGCCTCCCAAAAGGGCATGGATGTCTGGTACGTCGGCTATAACAAGGAGATGGCCCAGGAGTTCGTCCGCGACTGCGGCGAATGGTCCAAACACTACCAGCTCGCCGTTTCCGCCATCGAGGAAGAACACATCCTCCAGGATGGGGACGAAAAGTCCATCCTGGCCTACGTCATCCGCTACGCCTCCGGCTACCGCGTCACCGCACTCTCTTCCCGCCCGTCGAATCTGCGTGGCAAGCAGGGCCGTATCATCATCGACGAGGCGGCGTTTCACGACGACCTGCCGGAGCTGCTCAAGGCAGCCTTGGCCTTTCTGATGTGGGGCGGGCAGGTGCATGTCATCAGCACCCACAACGGCGTGGACAACGCCTTTGCCGAGCTGGTCGGCGACATCCGCGCGGGCAAGCGGCCCTACAGCCTGCACCGCGTCACCCTGGACGATGCCCTGGCGGACGGGCTTTACCGGCGCATCGCCCTGGTCACGGGCAAGGTCTGGTCGCAAGAGGCGGAAACCTCCTGGCGGGAAGAGCTGATGCGCTCCTACGGCGACGCTGCCGAGGAGGAGCTGAACTGCATCCCGCAGGGCGGGGGCGGCAAGTTCCTCTCCCGCGCCCTGATCGAGCAACGCATGTCTGCGCAAACCCCCGTGTTGCGGCTGTCGCGAGACGACGCCTTCGGGACCTGGCCGGAGCATATCCGGCAGGCGGATATCCGGGAGTGGTGCGAGGCCAATCTGCTGCCTCTGCTGTTGGCCCTTCCCGCCGGGTCACGGGCCTTTTTCGGCATGGACTTCGGGCGGTCCGGCGACCTGAGCGTAATGGCGCCGCTGATCCAGGGGCAGGACCTGACCCGCCGCCCGCCGTTCCTGGTCGAGCTGCGCAACATCCCCTTCCACCAGCAACGCGACATCCTGTTTTATCTGGCCGACCGACTGCCCGGCCTGTTGGGGGGTGCGCTGGATGCGCGGGGCAACGGGCAATATCTGGCCGAGGTGGCGGTGCAGCGTTACGGCAGCCGGGTGCAGGCGGTGATGCTCACGGAGGGTTGGTACCGTGAGCAGATGCCGCCCTTCAAGGCAGCGTTGGAGGACGGCACGCTGGCCGATCTGCCGCGCGATGCCGATATCCTGGACGATTTGCGGGCGCTGGAGATGGTCAAAGGTGTGGCCCGTCTCACCGACAGCCGCCAGACCGGCCAGGACCAGGGCAAGCGCCACGGTGACGCGGCCATCGCCCTGGCTTTGGCCTTTTACGCCTCCCGCAATCCGGGAGTCGATATCGGCTTCGAGGCGGTGGGGCAGCGGCCTCTGGCCGGGGAGGCGCGATACAGCGACACCGGTTTCGGTGCGGTCCGTATTGAGAGAAGGGGGTATCGGTGAGCGACAAGCCGGAATTGCAGGAGATTGCCTCCGTAAAGGGGGGCCGGGACATCACGCGGGGTTATGTGGATGCCCTGCCGATCCTGCCTCCCACCGATCCGGTACTGGCCGCCCGAGGCGGCAACCTCGCCATTTACGACGAGGTGCTGCAGGATGACATGGTCAAATCCTGCCTGGAGCAACGCGCTCTGGCCCTCACGGCCACGGGGTGGCGGGTTGTTCCCGGCGCGGAGGATCGGGCCAGCCACAAGGCTGCCGATTTCCTCAAGGCGACGCTGGAGCGGCTCGATCTGGACGGCATCACCAAAAAGATGCTGACGGCGGTCTTTTACGGCTACGCCGTCGCCGAGTGCCTGTGGGCCTCCGATGGTGGACTGATCACCCTCGACAGGATCAAGGTGCGCAAGCAGCGCCGCTTCGCCTTCGCCCCGGACGGCTCCCTTAAACTGTTGACCACCTCCAACCCCATGGGAGAGCCCCTCCCGGAGCGCAAGTTCTGGCGCTTCGCCTGCGGAGCCGATGACGACGACGAGCCCTACGGACGCGGACTGGCCAGTTGGCTTTATTGGCCGGTCTTTTTCAAGCGGGGCGGCATCCAGGCCTGGACCGCGTTTTTGGATAAATTCGCCCAGCCGACCGTGGTTGGCGAGTTTCCGCCGGGCACCAGCGAGGAGGAGAAGCGCAGGCTGCTGGAGGCCATCGCCGCCGTGCAGTCCCAGGCGGGCATCCGTATTCCGCAGGGCATGGTGATCCGGCTGCTGGAGGCCTCCCGCTCCGGAAGGGCCGACTACGGCGATTTGCCGCAGCTGATGAACGCGGCCATCGCCCGCGTCATCCTCACGCAAACCATGACCACATCGGACGGCAGCAGCCTGTCCCAGGCCCAGGTGCATGCCGACATGCTCAACGCCGTGGTCATGGCGGACGGCAATCTGATCAGCAACAGCTTCAACAACCAGGTGGCCGCTTGGCTCACGGCATGGAATTTTCCCAACGCCACCCCGCCCCGGTTGGTTTTCGTCACCGACAAACCGGAAGACCTGACCATACGCGCCGCCCGTGAAAAAACCATTGCCGAGATGACGGGCCTGAAGCCCACGCAAAAGCACATCGAGGCGACCTACGGCGGGGAGTGGGAGCCCAAAGCACCCGCCGCACCGACGGAAAAGCGTGCGATTGCCGACGCTCCCAAAGAGTCCTCTTTCGCCGAACCCCAAACCTACCCCGATCAGGAGGCCCTTGACGCCCTGGACCCCGCCAAAGCTTTGCAAGGAGCAGCCAAGACCCTGTTGCAACCGCTGCTCGACAAGATCCAAGGCGGGGCCATGTCGGAGGATATCTGGCTGTGGCTGGGCGAGGCCTATCCTTTGTTGGACGATGCGGCGCTGACGGAGCTGCTCGACAGAGCCCTCTTCACCGCCGAGACCTGGGGCCGCATCAGCGCCCAGAGGGAAGCCCTCGATGAGTGATCTGGGCTACGCCGTCAAGCTGCCTCCGGAAGAGGCCATCAAGTATTTTGAGCAAAAGGGCTACGCCATCACCTGGGGCTGGCGGGACATGAAACCGGAGCATCACGCCAGGGCTTTCACGGTGGCCAAGGGGGACAGTCTGGAGATCCTAGAAACCCTCCGGCAGGGGCTGACCAAAGCCCTGGCCGAAGGCCGGACGGAGCGGGATTTCGCCAGGGAGGCCACTCCCCTGTTGCAAAAAGCCGGGTGGTGGGGGCGTCAACTACGCCAAGACCCGACCGGGGTCGAAAAGCTGGTGCAGCTTGGCAGCCCGCAGCGGCTGGAGCTGATCTACCGCACCAACCTGCAAACCGCCTACATGGCGGGCCGCTACAAGCAGATGGTGGAGATGGCCCCGGATCGGCCCTATTGGCAGTATGTGGCGGTGATGGACTCGAAGACTCGCGCCGGCCACCGGGCTCTGCACGGGCGGGTTTTGCGTTGGGATGATCCGATCTGGAAAACAATCTACCCCCCCAACGGCTTCCGCTGCCGCTGCCGGGTGCGGGCCTTGTCCCAGGCGGCGCTGGAGCGCCAAGGGCTCCGGGTGGACTCCTCCGAGGGCCACACCTACCCGGTGGAGCGGGTGGTCGGGACCGGCGAGATGGAGACTGTCACCGGGATCAAGCTGCCGGGCATGGATGCCGGTTTCGTGCCGGATCATCGCTGGGATTACAACCCCGGCGAGGCCTGGGCGCGGTGGGACCCAAACGGCCATCTGCCGGATTGTCCAGGCGAGGGACTGGATTTCGCCGAGGGCAGGCCTTGCTTGAAGATGCAGCCGGGACAAAAGACCTGGAAGGATTACAACCGGCCCGATCTGCGGCAGGTGGGGGATGCATTGCGATTGCCTCCTCCTGAATTGCTGCGAAAAGGGGAGAGTGCGGAAGAGGCTTTGCGGATCGTCCAGACAGCTCTTGGCGTGAGTCTCGCCCAACCCATGCGGGTCGTCGAGACCCCGGTGGATCCGGTGGTGATTCGTGCCGAGTGGCTGCCGCATCTGGTAGCCAAGCGCGACCAGTTCCGGGAGCGCTATGGCAATTATCTCGTTCCGACGCTGGAGAGCCCTTTCGAGGTCTGGCTGACGGCCTATGAAGACGGCCTGAGAAGGCGTTTCATCGGCCTGTTCCGGGATTCACGGGATCTGCTGATAGTGGCGCGGGAGAATCGGGACGGCAGTTTGCTGTGGAACGCGATCCGCATGCAAGACGACGATTTGAACAATCAGCGGACCGGCTTGTTGCTTTGGAGCAAGAAAGGGACCGGGGGTTAGGTGCGCCGACAGGCTCGGGGCCGTCGGCACAAGGCTTCGGGGTTATCACGCCCGGTCGCTACCCGAAGCCCGCCCCGGTCAAAAACAAGGATAGCCCGAACCATGATCGAAATCAATATCGATGAAGCCCCCGTCCTGGCCCTGTTGGACAGGTTGACCGTCAAGGGCAGCGACATGTCCGGGGCCTTCATGGCCATTGCCGGGGTAATGCTGGATGCGGTGGAGGAGAATTTCGAGCAGGAGGGGCGGCCTCCTTGGCCGCAGAATGAGAAAAACGGAAAGAAGCTTGCCGATTCGACCATCGCGCAGCGCGAGAAAAAAGGCCACTGGCCGGGCAAGGTCCTCCAGGTGTCCGGTCAGCTTGCCGCCTCCGTCACGGCAAGCTATGGCCCTTTTGCCGCCATCGTCGGCACCAACAAGATCTACGCCGCCATCCACCAGTTTGGTGGGCAGGCCGGACGTGGCCACAAAGTCACCATCCCCGCCCGACCCTTCCTACGCCTTGGAGAGGACGATGTGGAGGATGTGCTGGCCATCATCAACCGCTATCTCCTCGCGCCCTGATTATGTCAAAAAAGGCCCTTTTGCGGCCCTTCTTCCCCCCTGGCCTTGTCGTGGCCTGTCCAAAGCCGCAAACAGCGGCAAAGCGCCTTTAAAAAGGTTTCTAAAGGCGCTCCCGACTTCCGCCCGAGCCGCCGCCTCGCAAGATTCTCCATCTCACCCCGTTTTTTTCATGCGCTTTAAAAGACGCGAGGCCCCCGAGCCCGAATAATGGGGCCATGAACGCGACCAAACACCCCATCAAACCCATCGTCATCTTCCGCCCCGGTCAGCATACGGACCAGGGCGGCGCAACCCTGACCTTCACGGAGGGGGATCTCTCGGCCTGCGTCGCGGCCTACGATCCCGCCACCCACGAAGCTCCTCTGGTTGTGGGCCACCCCCAAAGCAATCACCCGGCCTACGGCTGGGTCGAGGGGCTCTCCCTGGAGGGGGGGCGGCTGCTGGCCCATCCCCGGCAGGTTGACCCTGCCTTCGCGGAGATGGTCAACGCGGGGCGCTTCAAAAAGGTCAGCGCCTCTTTCTACACCCCCAAAAGCCCCATCAACCCCAAGCCCGGCACCCTCTATCTGCGTCACGTGGGCTTTCTTGGAGCCCAACCCCCCGCCATCAAGGGTTTGGGGGATGCCTCGTTTGCCGATGGCGATGAGGGCGTGGTTACGCTGATTTTCTCCGAACCCCAACCCGAGGATCCCATCATGCCTGACCCGACCCAACCCGATCCGCAGGCCGCCGCCATCGCGGAGCGGGAAAAAGCCCTGGCCGCCAAAGAGGCGGCCTTTGCCGAGCGAGAGAGCAAGCTCAAGGAGGCAGAAGCCACCGCCCGGAAGCAGGCCGCGGCCTCCTTTGCCGAAGGCCTGGCCAAGGATGGCCGTCTGCTGCCCCGCCACAAGGAAGGGGTGGTCGCCTTCCTGGAGTCGCTGCCCGCCGAGGGCACGATCTCCTTCGCCGAAGACGGCAAGCCCGTCAGCAAGCCGTCTGCGGAATGGTTCCGGGACTTTTTGGGCGATTTGCCCGTACAGGTCCATTACGGCGAGTTCGCCGGGCCGGACAAAGCACCGCCTTCGAAGGCTGACCCGGCAGCCCTCGCCGCCGCAGCGCAGGCCTGGCAGTTCGCCGAGGAGCAGGCCGGGCGCAGCGTCACCATTGTCGAGGCGGTGCAGCATGTGATGGGGGGTGCGCAATGAGCAATCCGACTTTGGTCAAGTCGATGCAGGCGGGCGGGGCCATTGCCGTTGGCCGCATCTGCTGTTTCGGGGCATCGGATGGCGTGGTTGTACAGGCCACCGCCGCGACGGACGCCCTGATCGGCGTGTGCCACAGCCTGTCCGCCGAGACGGGCGGACGGGTGGACGTGATGCTGGCCGGTGTCGCCGAGGTTGCCCTGGGCGGCAGCGTCACGCGGGGCGGCCCCGTCACCTCCGATGCCAACGGCAAGGGGGTCGCCGCCAGCCCCGGCAACGCGCTCAATGTCCGCATCATCGGCTTCGCCCTCGAATCGGGGGTCGCCGATGAGATGATCTCTCTTCTCTTGCAGCCCGGTATGATCCAGGGCCAAGGAGCCCCCGCATGACCCAACCCGTTTCTCCGTTCCCCGTTCAGCCTGAGCTTACCGCCATCGCCATCGGTTTCCGCAACCGGCGGCTGGTGGCCGATCAGGTCATGCCCCGCGTGGTCGTGGGCAAGACGGTTTTCAAGTGGACCCTGTTCAACCTGGTCGACGGGTTTACCGTGCCCGACACCAAGGTGGGACGTACCTCCCAGCCCAACCAGGTGGAGATGGGCGGCAGCGAGCAGACGGGCGCCACCGAGGACTTCGGCCTTGAAGATCCCATTCCGTTGAGCGACATCGAGCAGGCCCCTCCGGGCCGCAATCTGCAGATGGATGCGGCCCAGTGGCTGACCAATCTGGTGTTGCTGGATCGGGAGATCCGGGTGGCGGGCAAGGTCTTCAACACCGCCAACTACGCCGCAGCCAACATCAAGGATCTGGCCGCCGGCGAGAAATTCTCCAATGCCGACTCCGACCCCCTGACCCTTCTGACCGATGCGATGGACGCCATGATCATGCGCCCCAACGTCATGGTTATCGGGCGCAAAGCCTTCTCGGCCCTGGCCCGCCACCCCAAGATCGTCAAGGCCTACCACGGCAATGACGGTGGCTCGGGCATCGTCCCGGCCAAATTCATCGCCGACCAGTTCGAGTTGGAGGAGCTGGTTGTCGGCGAGGCCATCCTCAACACGGCCAAAAAGGGCAAAACCCCGGTCCTGGCCCGAGCCTGGGGCAATCACTGTGCCCTGCATTACCGTGAGATCGCCGCTGGTCAGGGTAAGGGGCCGACCTGGGGCTACACGGCGCAATACGGCAGCCGGGTTTCCGGGTCGATCAAGGACGACAACATCGGCCTGCGCGGTGGCGTCAAGGTGCGGGTCGGTGAGTCCGTGGCCGAGGTGGTCAGCGCGCCGGATCTGGGCTATCTGCTGCAAAACTGCATCGCGTAAGAGGGCTGCGGCCTTTCTCCCCTCTCCCTCCGGGAGAGGGGCCGGGGGTGAGGGGTTTGTGGGGAAGATGTCCTCGGGACACTCCCCTCACCCCAACCCCTCTCCCGAAGGGCGAGGGGCTACGGCCTTACAGATACGAAGGGGATTGCCATGAACTTCCTGCTCGCCAGGCTAAAAGAACCCACCACCTGGATCTCCCTCGGCCTTGCCGCCAAGGAACTGATGGGTGGCGGCTACGGGCAGGGGGCTGAGGAGATCCTGAAATATCTGGTCCTGATTGGCATGCTGCTGGGCGCCATCATGAAGGAAAGGGCCTCCTGATGTACGTCACCCCCGCGAATCTCCTGGAGATGTACGGCGCCGCCGAAATGGCGGGCATCTCCCGGCCCGACGACATCGCCGCCGACATCCGGGTGACGGGCGAGCTGCTGCGGGTCACGGCCTCGGCAGGGGACCGGTCGGCGTGGAGCGCCGAGGAGCGGGAGGCGGCGGATCGCTGTCTGGCCCGCATCGAGGCGGCCATCGGGCAGGCCTCGATGCGGATCGACAGCCACCTTTCCCGGCGGTACGTCTTGCCGCTTTCCGCCGGGATGGTGGCCGCCAACCCCCTCAAACAAATCTGCGGGGATCTGGTCCGCTGGATGCTGGACGACGACACCGTGCAGGATGCCACCAAGGCCCGGTATCAGGACGCGCTGCGTTGGCTTGATCAGGTGCAGCGGGGAGAGGCGCTCCTCGCCCCCGAGACAACCTCTCCCTCCGGCGGCGCCGGGGGGATCGCCACGATCCCCGGCGCTACCTTCTTTCGGGCGGGGGGTTTCTGATGGGGGACTACTTCGCCCTGGAAGCTCTGATCAAAGGCCGCCTCCAGGCAGCCAATATCCAGGGCCTCGCCGGCATCCGCTCGGCGCGGGATCTTGCTGCGCTGGCCGAGGGTCGGGTGGACGATGCTGCTGTCTATGTCCTTTTCGACGGGGAGAGTGTCCCGGCGGACGAAGAGAGTCGCGCCGAGCGGGGGGCGAAACAGATTTTGACGCAACGCTGGCTGGTGATCCTGGCCACCAAAAACTACAGCTCCCCCAGGGAGGGTGACCGGGTCCGCGCCGGGGTGATTGTGGCGCAAATCAACGAGGCCTTGCAGGGGTGGGTTCCCGGCACGGGCTGCGGACCGCTGCTCAAAGCCACCTCCCCCCAGCCGAACTATATCGAAAAGATCACCCTCTACGGCCTGCGCTACACCTGCGAGGTGATGGTCAGCGGCCTGGGCGGTGGGCAGAGCGGGGCCACCGTCTGGCCGGTGGCCAAGGGGGATAAAGGCGATACCGGCCCTCAAGGGCTGCAAGGCCTCCAGGGCGACACCGGTCCCCAAGGCCCCGTTGGTCCGCAAGGTCCGACGGGTCCCCAGGGCGATACCGGTCCCCAAGGCTTACAAGGCCCCGCAGGACAGGATGCCGACATAACCGCCCCTTACCTGCTGTGGACCTCGGGCGGCAGCCTGCCCAATGCCCGCGTCTTGACCGCCGGAGCCGGTATCCAAATCGATACCGCCGGAGGCGGCGCAGCGATTGTCAATTACTCCATCGACATCCAGGAGTTTGCCACATCCGGCACCTGGATCAAGCCCGCAGGGGCCAAGCTGGTGGAGCTCGATCTGACCTCGGGCGGTGGCGGTGGTGGCGGTGGCGGGGTCGCTCCTGCCGGGACGCAGATTTGGGGTGCGGCGGGCGGTTTTCCGGGCATGCGGCTGCAATTCCGCAATATCCCCGCCTCCAGCCTGCCCGCCACCGTGACGGTGACCATCGGCGCGGGAGGCCTCGGGGGAGCCGCCCGCAGCACGGACGGCAACGGCAATCTGGGCGGCAAAGGTGGGGACACCTCGTTCGGCTCTTACACCGCCTTTTTTGCCGCCAACGCCGCAGAAGGCAGTTTGACCACGAGAGCGCCCTACACCGTCACCATGACCCGAACCTGGGGGCACTACTCGACGGGTGCCCTCAACGACTACATGTGGGACAAGTGCGCCGCCTTCGGGGGCGGCGGCAGCAGCTACACCACGACCAACAACCAGCCTGCCATGGCCGGAGCCGTCGGCCCCTTCAGTCCGGGCGGCGGGGCGGGCGCGACGGGGATCGACGCCGCCGGCAACGTCTCCACCGTGAGCTACCACGGCGGCAGGGGGTACGCCTTTGAAAAAGGCTCCGCGCCCACCGCCAACACCTGGGGCAGCAATGAATTTTACGGTGGCGGGGTCTCCGGGTGGGGCGGTCGCGGCGGCACCACCGCGTCGCGGGATGGCGGCAACGGCACGACCTACGGCGATGGCGGCGGGGCGGGGTGTCCCGGCAATGCCGGCGGCACCAGCAACGGCGGCAACGGCGGCAACGGGGCCTTTCCCGGAGGGGGAGGCGGCGGCGGGGCTCCGGCAAGATCCGGGGCCACCTCCGGCAAGGGCGGTGATGGCGCACCCGGCTTTTGCCGCGTCATTACATATTGTTCGGCGTAGGGGGGCATGATGGCGCGATGGGCGGTGATTAACCCGCAAGGGCTGGTGGTCAATATCGCGGAGTGGGATGGGCGGGCGGGGGAATGGGAACCGCCGGAAGGTTATTTTCTGCGCCGGATCAAAGGCACGGAAGATCCCAACATCGTCATCGGGTCGCAATACGACCCCGGCACGGAGAGCTTTATTTCGCCCCTCCAGGAGGAAACCGCATGAGCGACCAACTGA
>JADGAQ010000054.1 GCA_015231925.1 Magnetococcales bacterium | reverse complement strand
GAGGCTGTGCTTGCGTCGGTGCAACTCTTTGGCTACGCTGTGGTGGTGATTCTTCCATCCATTGCGAACAGTGGAGCTAAATTATGAAAATTGTTGCGGGATTCCTGGCTGTTTTGTTGGGCCTCGGTCTTTCCGGGGCCGCGGTTGCGGCCGAGCCGGTGGTGATCAAGTTCAGCCATGTGGTGGCGGTGGAGACGCCGAAGGGCAAGGCGGCGGAGAAGTTTCGCGATTTGGCGGCGCTTTACACCCAGAATCGGGTGAAGGTGGAGGTTTATCCCAACAGCCAGCTTTTCAAGGACAAGGAGGAGCTGGAGGCTTTGCAGATGGGGGTGGTGCAGATGTTGGCGCCTTCGCTGGCCAAGTTCGGGCCGTTGGGGGTGAAGGAGTTCGAGGCGTTTGATCTGCCGTTTTTGTTCGACAATTACGACGAGTTGCACAAGGTGACCCAGGGTCCGGTGGGTCAGGCGATGTTGAAGCGGCTGGAGGCCAAGGGCATTTTGGGACTGGCATTTTGGGACAACGGCTTCAAGCAGATGAGCGCCAACCGGGCCTTGTTGGGGGTGAAGGATTTTCAGGGGTTGAAGCTGCGCATTCAGTCGTCGAAGGTGTTGGATGCGCAGATGCGGTCGATGAACGCGGTGCCGCAGACCATGGCTTTTTCGGAGGTGTATCAGGGGTTGCAGACCGGGGTGGTGGATGGCACGGAGAATCCGGTTTCCAACTTTTTCACCCAGAAGATGCATGAGGTTCAGAAGCATTTGACGGTTTCGAATCATGGCTATCTGGGCTATGCGGTGATTGTGAACAAGGCCTTTTGGGAGAATCTGGCCCCGGATGTTCGGGTTCAGTTGGATCGGGCCATGATGGAGGCCACGGCTTACGCCAACCAGATTGCCAAGGAGGAGAACGACAAGGCGCTGGAGGGAGTGAAGGCTTCGGGCCGGACGCAGGTGGTGGTGTTGACGCCGGAGCAGCGTTTGGAGTGGAAGAAGGCCATGGTCAAGGTGCATGGCGAGATGGCCGACCGGGTGGGCAGGGAGTTGTTGGAGTCCATTTACAAAGAGACGGGTTTCGACCCAGCGAAGTTGTAATACGGGGGTCCGGGGGGGATTATCCCCCCCGGCGGGGTTCGGGGCAGCGCCCCGAGGTGTTGTTTTTATTTTTTTCCTCCTCTATTCTGCTCCTTCCCGCCAAAGCGGGAAGGAGACCCGCCTTTTCCCTCATTGCCTGTCATCGAGCCGATTGATGAGCGATCCTGTCGATCTATTCATTTCGTATGCCCATGAAGATGAAGCCTATAAGGACGAGCTGGTCAAATTCCTCAAAGTTCAGGCTCGCCAGAAGAAAATCCGGCTCTGGACGGATCGGAATATTAAGGTTGGTGAGAAGTGGCAACCCCAGATCATTAAGGCTTTGCAACAAAGCCAAATGGGAATCCTGCTGATCAGCGCCGATTTTCTGGCCTCCGATTTCATCCAGGATGAAGAGGTTCCTCAACTGCTGGAGCAACACCGCACCGGACGAACCCGGCTGGTGCCGATCATTATCAGGGAGTGCAATTGGGAGCAGGCCCACATTTCCAAATACCAGGTCTTGCCCAAGGATGGCAACTCGGTCAAATCCTATACCGATCCCGATCGAGCTTGGAAAGAAATCACTGATAAAATAGTAGAAATCGCTGATGAGCTCGCCTCCGTTCCGGCAACGCCTGCATCCGTCACCTGCCACCACAACCTGTCTTCCCGCAACCCCCTGTTTACCGGACGGGAGGAGGTGTTGCGCCAGTTGGCCCAAGGTTTCGCCACCACCGCCACCCAGGCCCTGACCCAGACCATCCACGGGCTGGGCGGCATCGGTAAGACGCAGACCGCTTTGGAATACGCCCATCGCCATCTCGGGGAGTATCAACGGGTCTGGTGGCTGGCGGCGGAAACCGAAGGGGGGTTGAGCGCGGGTTTCGATGCCCTGGCGCGGGAGCTGGGCTGCGTGGAAGGGGATATCGAGGCCAAACGCCGCTTTGTCCACGACTGGTTGAACCGGGAAAAGGATTGGCTGCTGATTTTTGACAACGCTGAAGCTCCCGAAGCCCTGCACCCCTGGCTGCCGCTTCACCCCAAAGGGCATTTGCTGATCACCTCTCGCCATCACGATTGGGAGGAGGCGTCCATTGCTTTGGCAATCTGGCGTCTGGAAGAGTCGGTGGCCTTTCTGCTGAATCGCACCAAACGACAGGATGAAACCGGGGCCAAACGGGTTGCGAAACTGCTGGGGTATCTGCCCCTGGCTTTGACCCAGGCGGCGGCCTACCTGGCGGAAACCAGCATGCCTTTCGGCGACTATGCCAGTCTGTTTGAAAAGCAAACCTCTCCGATGCTGCACAAGGGCAAAAAGCTCCGCGACTACCCCGCCACCCTGGCCACCACCTGGGCCATGGCCATGGACAGGTTGAGCCCGGAGAGTAAGGAGCTGCTGAATCTCTTCTCGCTCCTGGCCCCGGAGACCATCCCCCTGGATCTGCTGCGACCCTATCTTGGCATGGAGGAGACGACCTTCTGGGAGGCCATCGGCGGCTTGCGACGCCACTCTTTGGTGGAGGTCAAAGAAAAGGATCTTGCCATCCATCGCCTGGTTCAGCTCGTGACCCGGGAGCGCATGGGTGTGGTGGTGGAACAGGCCAATCGTTACAAGGCGGTAAAATTACTGAGAATGGCCTTTTCATTTAAACAGGCTGACCTGGAAACCTGGCCGCCCAGCGAACGGCTTTTTCCCCATGTTCTGGTGGTGACCGCCCCGGTGGAGTGGCCCGAAGAGCAGAAGCTGGATTTGGCCAGGTTGCTGAATGAGGCCGGAGTGTTTCTGAGCACCATGGGTCGTTATTCCCAGATGCTGGAGCTTCAACAAAGGGCCTTTCGGTTGGCCGAGGAGGTCTTGCCTGCCGAGGATAGGCAATTGGCTGTATTTGCAAACAACTTGTGCCAGATTCTCCAGGCTCTTGGCCGTTTGAAAGAGGCCCTGCCATATGCAGAACGAGCCCTGGCCATCGATGAGAAGGTCCATGGTCCAGATCATCCCAAGGTGGCCTTACGAGCCAACAATCTGGGGGCAATCCTCAAGGATCTTGGCCGTCCGGATGAGGCACTGTCTCATATGCAACGAGCCCTGGCCATCGGTAAGAAGGTCCATGGCCCGGATCATCCCCAGGTGGCCCTATATGCCAACAATCTGGGAATAGTCCTCCAAGCTCTTGGCCGTTTGGATGAGGCCCTGCCTCATGCGGAACGAGCTCTTGCTATCGATGAGAAGGTTTATGGCCCGGATGATCCCATGGTGGCCAAGGATGTTAACAATCTGGGAGTAATCCTTCTGGGCCTTGGCCGTTTGGAAGAGGTCCTGCCTCATGTGGAACGAGCCCTGGCCATCGGTGAGCAGGTCCATGGCTCGGATCATCCCAATGTGGCTTTATTTGCTAACAACCTGGGAGAAGTCCTCCAGGATCTTGGCCGATTGCCCGAAGCCCGCACCCGCCTGCAACGCGCCTTTGAAATCCGATTGGCCAAACTCCCCGCCGGGCATCCCTACATTGCTTTGACCGCCAACAACCTGATCATCTTGCTGGAGGAAATGCACCTCCCCGACGAAGCCGCCGAGGTGCGGCGTCGGCTGGAGGAGAACAGCCGCAAGGCGTCGGGGTCCGTTTGACGGCGACTGCGCCGGGGGGCCTCCCTGCCGCGAGAACGCGACTCACTCACGGCGCTGGTTTTTCGCATGGAACACTGTCACAATGCGGAAGAGTTGCAAACCATTGCCGGGGAGCTGGTCTCCTGGTTGAAACGGCGTCCCGAATACCAGGATCTGCTGCGGCTTCTGACCGATATGTTGTGGGGCGCTTTTACCGACCTGAGCGGAGAGCCGGCCCCCACTCCGACTCTTCCCCGCGAGCTGATGGAGATGCCGACCATGTTGCAGACCCGTATGGAAGCCTGGAAAGAGAGATTAAGACAGGAGTGGCGGCACGAGGCCCTGCAGGAAGGCCGTCTGGAGGGTCGCCAGGAAGGCCGTCAGGAAGGCCGTCAGGAAGGCCGTCAGGAAGGCCGTCTGGAGGGAGAGAGTTCCCTGCTGCGGCTGTTGCTGGAAAGCCGTTTCGGCGCTCTTCCGGAAAGGATCGTAACCCGGATCCATGCGGCGGATAGCCGACAGATCGGCCAATGGTGCGTTCAGGTGTTGAAGGCAAGCTCTCTGGAAGAGATCTTTCCCGATTAGGCGCCAAGGGTGTTGCCATGCAGCCCGCTGCGACACCGTGAGGCACTCGTTCCGGATTCCGAGCAGGAACCATGAAACTACTGGATAATCTCGAAGAGTGGCTCATCGCCTTCCTGATGGGAGCGGCCACCCTGATCATCTTCGTGGCGGTGGTGCATCGCTACGCCCTGGGCATCCCCTTCCTCTTCCCCTTCCTCTTCCGCTTCGATACCAGTTGGGCCCAGGAGCTGTGCATCTTCCTCTTCATCTGGATGGCCAAATTCGGCGCCGCCTACGGCGTGCGCACCGGCATTCACGTCGGGGTGGACGTGCTGGTCAACCGGCTGCAACCCGCCTGGCGTCGCCGCGTCATCCTGCTGGGACTGACCGGCGGCTTCGGCTTCACCGCCACCATCGGCCTGCTGGCCACCCACATGGTGTGGAAAATCGCCCAAACCGATCAAACTTCCCCGGACCTGGAGGCCCCCATGTGGCTGGTCTACCTCTGCCTGCCCCTGGGCTCCTTCCTGATGTCCTTCCGCTTCCTGCAGGTGGGACGCCACTTCCTGCGCCACGACGAACTGCCCCGCCACGACCACTCCGCCGTGGAAGGCATGGAAATCGACGACCTGGAACAGGAGGGTGAAGTCATCCACCCCGAAGAGGCCATTTCCGTCTCCGGCGGGGGGCGGGGCAAGCCATGAGCGCCCTGCTGATCTTCGTTCTGCTGACGCTGCTGCTGATCACCGGCATGCCCATCTCCATCGCGCTGGGACTGACGGTGCTGACCTTCCTCTTCACCATGACCCAGGTGCCCATCGAAGCGGTGGCCATGAAGCTCTTCACGGGCATCGAGAAATTCGAGATCATGGCCATTCCCTTCTTCATCCTGGCGGGCAACTTCCTGACCCACGGCGGGGTGGCGCGTCGCATGATCCGCTTCGCCATCGCCATGGTGGGCCATCTGCACGGCGGATTGGGTTTGGCCGGAGTGGTGGCCTGCGCTCTGTTCGCGGCGGTTTCCGGCTCTTCCCCCGCCACGGTGGCCGCCATCGGGGCCATTCTGATGCCCGCCATGGTCCGCGTCGGCTTTCCGCCCCGCTTCGGCACCGGCGTCATCACCTCCGCCGGGGCGTTAGGCATTCTGATTCCCCCCTCCATCGTGCTGGTGATGTACGCGGTGGCCACCAATACCTCCGTGGGGGCCCTTTTCATCGCCGGATTGATGCCGGGAGTGATGCTGGCCCTGATGTTGGGCTTCACCACCTGGTGGCGCGCCTCCCGAGCCAACTACCCCCGTCAGCCGAAATGCTCCTGGAAAGAGCGCTGGCTCACCTTCAAAGAGGCGGTCTGGGGACTAAGCCTCATCATCGTGGTCATCGGCGGCATCTACACCGGGCTTTTCACCCCGACGGAAGCGGCGGCGGTGAGTGCGGTCTACGCCTTCTGGGTTGCGGTCTTCGTCCACAAGGACATGACCCTCCGGGAGGTGCCCAAGGTGCTGCTGGCTTCGGCCAACATGAGCGCCATGCTGCTTTACATCATCACCAATGCGGTGATGTTCTCCTTTTTGCTGACCCACGAGAACATTCCCCAGCACCTGGCGGCCTGGATGCTGGATATCGGCTTGAATCCGTTCACCTTTTTGCTTATCGTCAACCTGATTCTGCTGCTGGCGGGCAACTTCATGGAGCCCACGTCGATTGTGTTGATCATGGCGCCGATTCTGTTTCCCATGGCGCGGAGCCTGGGGATCGATCCGGTGCATTTCGGCATTTTGATTACCGTCAACATGGAGGTGGGCATGTTGACGCCGCCGGTGGGGCTCAATTTGTATGTGGCCAGCGGGATTACCCACAGCGGGCTGACGGAGGTGACCATTGCCGTGATGCCGTGGTTGGTTACCATGTTGGTCTTTTTGGTGATTGTCACCTACTGGCCGGGGCTTTCCCTGTGGCTGCCGAGGTTGCTTGGTATGATTTGACTTTCAATATTTATCCTTTAAGTATCAAAAAAAGGAAATGTTCTATCCTTTGACTTTCTATTTTGACTTTATAAATATGTTTTTATAATAAAGTCAACCCTTCAGACCCCTGCACCGTGCAGCATGTTGGCGTCAACGACGAAAGGAAAAGTCCCAGGGGTGCCCCCTGGACCCCATGGGGTTGAACGTCAACGGCGAAAGTCCCATAAAGATAACGTCAAAGGACAGAACATTTCCTTTTTTTGATACTTAAAGGATAAAATATTAAACGTCAAAAAAATCATATTATTTCACCAGCTCCTCGATCAGCCCGATCAGTCGCTGTTTCTTGATCGGTTTGGCCAGATACCGGTCACATCCCGCCTGCAAACACTTCTCCTCCTCCCCTTTCAGGGCATGCGCCGTCAACGCCACAATCATCAGCGGCGTCCCCCCCTCTTCCCGCTCCCGGAGTCGCATCTCCCGCGTGGCGGTATATCCGTCCATGACCGGCATCTGCATATCCATGAGAATCAAATCGAAAGACTGGGCCGCCGTCATCTGCAAAGCCTGCAATCCATTACCCGCCACCTCCAGTCGACAGGGAAGATTTTTCAAAAAGGCGCGAATCAACACCTGATTGTCGACGGAGTCGTCCACCACCAGAATGTGCGGTTCGGCCAACCGGCCGTTCCCGTCGCGGCGATGCGACGGCGCCATGACCTCATGCGGCGCGTCGACCGGTGACAGGGGCAGCGTCACCCGGAAGAGACTGCCCGTTCCGGGATGACTTTCGACCTGGATATGCCCCCTCATGCGCTCCACCAGATGACGGCTGACCGTCAAACCCAGTCCGGTGCCGCCAAAGCGACGGGTGATGCTGGAATCGGCCTGGGTGAAGGCATCGAAGATGGTGGCGACCTGCTCGCCCGGAATGCCGATTCCCGTATCCTCCACCTCCAGCAGAATACCCTGTTCCGCCGCCATCGCCGCCCGCAGGACGACCCGTCCCTGATCGGTGAATTTGAGCGCATTGCCCAACAGGTTGAACAGCACCTGACGCAGCCGTCCCGGATCGAAAAGGAACCACGACGGCATCGCCGGGGCGATTTCCAGATGCAGCCCGACCCCCTTCTCCGCAGCCACCACCTCCAGCAGGTCGATGACCTCGTGCAACAGCGCCCGCAGATCGGTCCGCACTTCCGCCAGATCCAACTGCCCGGCTTCGATGCGGGAGAGATCCAGAATCTGATCGATGAGTTCCAGCAGACTGCCGCCGGCTTTCTGGATTTTTTCCACATAACCGCGCTGTTCGCGATCCAGCGCCGATTCCGCCAGCACGTCGCCCATGCCGATCAGCACGTTCATGGGGGTGCGGATTTCGTGGCTCATGGCGGCCAGGAAGGCGCTTTTGGCCTGACTGGCCCGTTCCGCCTCCTCCTTGGCCCGTGTCAGGGACTCCTCGGCCCGTTTGATGGCGGTGATATCCACGGCGATGCCCACCACGCCGGTCAATCGGCCTTCGTGATCGTAGAGGGGCACCTTGCTGGTGGAAAAATACCCCTCCTGCCCATCCACGGTGTATCCCGGCTCCACGATGTCGAGCTTGGGCCGACCGGAGGCGAAGATCTCCTGATCATCGGCGTAATAGCCGTCGGCCAACTCCGGGGGAAAGAGGGCATTGGCCGAAACCCCGATGATGGCCTCCTTGTCCACACCGATGGCACGGGCCAGGGTGGCGTTGCAAAGACGAAAGCCGTTATGCAGATCCTTCACGAAGATATAGGCGGGAATGGCGTCGATGATGGTCTGCAGCTCGACCTGCCGGCTGCGGTTCTGCTCGCGGGAGGCGTGCAGCTCTCCCAGTTCCCGGAAGATGAGTACCCCGCCGCTCTCGCCTTCCCGCAAAGGGGTCAGGGAGAAGGAGCCGGGTACGGTGGAACCCTCCTTGCGGCGCAGACGGGTCTCCGCGACGAAACGGGGTTCGCTGCCGGACAGATCGCAGGAGGGGGGCGGCGTGTCGAAAAGAATCGAACAGGGCTGCCCCAGGATGTCGTCGGGCTCCCACCCCAGCAGACGCTGCACCGAGGCGTTGACGAAGGTGATCCGCCCCCCGGTGTCGAGGCTGACGATGCCCTCGCCGGCGCTGTCGAGAATCAGACGGTGAAAACGGGTGAAACGGTGAAAGGCGCGTTGCCGGCGCTGATGCACCATCAACCCCGGAACGGCGAAGAGAACCAGCAGGGCGAAAAGGGCGAACTGCATGGCCAGCCCATGTCGCCAGGTGGCGAAAATGGCCTCGTGCTTCCGGCTGGTTATCACTTCCAGGCTGTGGTCCGCTTCGGGTTCGGGCAGCTCGATGGTGTGATGTATCTCCAGCTGCCGGGTTTGCTCTTGGGAGGGTGAGCCTGCGGGAGTGTCCAGGAAAAGCCCCCCGCTTTCGTGCCGGATGGCGATGCGCATATCCGGGGCGTAGAGGGCCGATTCCATCAACGGTTTGAAATAGTTCGGATCCAGCGTGGCGGAAATCAGTCCCCCGAAACGTCCCTCCGCACCGGCCACCACCCGTCCCAGATTGATGGACAGCACCCCCAGCACGGAGGTGAAGGGGGGGGAGACATACAACCGGTCGATGCGGTTGTTCTGCCGGGGAATTTGAAAATACTCCCGATAGCTGAAATTGCCCCCCACCAGCTCGGTGCGGTTGGCGGCGCGAATGGTGCCCGTGGCATCCATGACATGCAGGGTGCGGATGCTGGGCATGGCCTTGCACAACACGTCAAGAAAGGTGTTGAAACGTTGCCACTCCTCCGGCGGGGCCTCCCAGGAGGGCAGGGCGTCGCGAATGGCCATCAGGGCCAGATTGGCCGAAACCAGTTGCTGCACCATGTTGCCGGCGATGACGTGGTTTTGAGCATGCAGACGTTCCTGTTCGCGGGAGTCGGTTTCGCGGTATTCCCGGAACACGTTCAAGGCCACGCCAAGCCCGGCCAGCAGCAGTACCAGCCCCAGCAACAGCCACTGAGCCTTTTCGGAAAGGGAGTAGGGGAGACGTTTGCGCTCGCTCATGAAGGTCGTGCGTGTATCAAAGGGGCCATCCGAAGGTGGCACCATACCACAAAGTGGAGCGAAAATGTTAAAAATCGCCGGTGGCGGCAAATCGACCCTTACCGATATAACCTTTACTCCATCACAATATTCGAATTACCTGATATTCTAATAATTAAGATCTTATTTTGTTATTAAATGGTTTGCATTTTGTTGTGAGATAAAATAGGGTGATACCGCCATGAAGGGAGAGGGGAACCTCGCAATTTGGGAGCGAACGATGCAGGGAAAATGGATGGACCGCGGGGGGGTGCCGACCCCGCCGGACGAGGGTACGGGGCCGGGAGTACAGCTTTCCGGGGATGTGCGCGACGTGGGCTGGGTGCGGCAGAACGTGCCCTGCCAGAGCGCCTGTCCTGCGGGAACCAACGTACCGGCCTACATTCGCATGATCAGCCAGGGGGAGCATGGCCGGGCCTACGAGACCAACCGGGAGGCCAATGTGCTTCCGGGGGTGTTGGGACGTATCTGTTCGCGCCCGTGCGAGAGCGCCTGTCGCCACGGCTGGCCCGGCAACGGGGATCCGGTGAGCATCTGCCATCTGAAGCGTTCCGCGGCGGACATGAAGGATGTGGGACACCGCATTACCGAGCGGCTCTACGCGCCGACGGGCAAGCGGGTGGCGGTGGTGGGCGCGGGACCGGCGGGGGTGGCGGCGGCGCACGATCTGTCGCTGCTGGGTCACGACGTGGTGATCTTCGAGAAGGAGGAGCGGGCCGGGGGCATGTTGCGTTACGGCATCCCGGAGTTCCGCCTGCCGCGCCCGGTTCTGGACGTGGAGCTGCACAACGCCCTGCGGCTGGGGGTGGCCCTGCGGCTGGGGGCGGGAGTGGGCAACGGCAAGGGTGAGACGCGGGTATCCACCCTGCTGGCCGAGTTCGACGCGGTGTTGTTGTGTACCGGCTGCATGGCGGCCACGGGACTGCCGTTGACGGGTGTTCCGGAGGGAGAGGACGCGGCCAGGGTGATCAAGGACGTGGAATACGGCCTCGATTTCCTGGTGGAGCTGCACCGCGGGCAGAACAAGCGGGTGGGGCGTCGGGTGGCGGTGGTGGGTGCGGGCTTCACGGCGCTGGACTGCGCCCGGGTGGCGCGTCGGCTGGGGGCGCAGGAGGTGACCATTCACATCCGCACCAGTGAAGAGTACATGCCGGTGACCCACGAGGAGCTGTTCGAAGCCAAGCGGGAGGGCATACGCATCAAGGGCTTGCGCACCCCGGTGGGGGTGCGCCTCGACGAACAGGGTCGGCTGACGGGGGTGGAGTTCGTGCAGAACCGCCTGGGCGGCTGGCGCGCCAACGGACGGCGTCAGGCCCTGGCCATCGAGAAGTCGGAGTTCGTCGAACCCTGCGACACGCTGATCATCGCCATCGGTCAACAGACGGTGAACAGCTTTCTGGATGTGCGGGTCGAGCTGGACCGGGGCGGCACGGTACGCATCGGCGCCAACGGCATGACCTCGGTTCCGGGGCTGTTCGCTGCCGGGGACTACGTGAAAGGGGCCAGCACGGCCATCGAGGCCATCGGCCACGGGCGGCATCTGGCGGGATTGATGGACACCTGGCTGGTGGGCCGCACCCGCCGCACCCTGGTGCGCATCGAGCCGGTGGCCGGACCCACCCGGGAGGCTTCCTGCAACTACATTCCCAAACAGCCCATGCCCACGGTGGCCCTGGCCAACCGCTTCAAACCGGCCAGCCGCGAAGTGGAGAGCGGCATGGAGCGCGAAGCCGCCGCCGAAGAGTCGAAACGCTGTTACCTCTGCGACCTGCGCTATCAGATCGACGTCAATCGTTGCATCTACTGCCGGGCCTGCATCGAAGTGGCTCCGCGCAACTGCATCAAGCTGGTCAGCGGCGTGGAGATGCAGTCGGACGGCAGCTTCGGCAAGTTGACCGAAACCAAGGAGTGGAACCGGGTGGCGGCCATCTGGATCGACAACAACGAATGCATTCGCTGCGGGGCCTGCTACAAGGTTTGTCCGGTGGCCTGCATCGCCATCACCCGCAACGAACTGGTCACCGTGGACGGATGAAATCATGAGCGCAACCCATTATGTGATCATCGGCAACGGGGTGGCCGGCAATCAGGCCGCCGAGGTGCTGCGGGATCGGGATCCCGCCAGCCGGGTGACCATCGTCACCAACAGCCGTCTGCTCTTTTACAACCGCTATCTGCTGCCCCAGGTCTTCAAGGGGGAGGAGAACTGGCGGGCCTTTCTGGCCAACAAGCCGGACCACTACCTGGAACGGCGCATCGCGGTGCGTCGGGACTGCTGGGTGACCCATGTGGATCCGGTCAAACGGCAGGTGGTGCTGGGTCACAACGAGGCGTTGCATTACGACAAGCTGCTGGTGGCTTCCGGCGGACGCGGCCATCTGCCGGAAGAGCTGGCGGAGTACAAACGGCTGTTCCACGTCTTCGGGTCCTACGAGGCGGCCATGGTCTTGCGACGGGCTTTGCCGGAAGGGGGCCGCGTGGTCATGCTGGGGGGCGACATGATCGGCCTCGATCTGGCTCGAAACCTGTTGGGCGTGGGCTATCGGGTGGCGCTGGTCACCGGGGAGACCACCTTCTGGCCCCATCAGGTGACGGGGGAGGAGCGGGAAACCTTCCTGGAGAGCCTGACCCGCATGGGCATCGAACTGCTGGACGGCGATGCTCTGGGCGGCGTGGCCACCATCGAGGAGGGTGCGCCGGGGTTGCCCGCCCGTCGCGTCTGTTTCGGCAACGGCAGCGAAATCTACGGCGACGTGGTCATGCCCTTTCTCGGCTTGACCCCTTCCGTGGAGTTCATGGTGGGGTCGGGCACCGATATCGAACGGGGCCTGCTGGTGAGTACCTCGTTGCGCACCAACGATGCCAACATCTACGCCGCCGGGGATGTCTGCCAGATCTGGTCGGCGGAGAGTCACAGCTATCGCTTCTACTACGGACACCGCAATGTGCGGGCCATGGGCGCGGTGGCGGCCTGCAACATGACCGGGGGCGACGAGCCTTTCGTGTCGACGCAGGACGAACATTTGCGTTTCGACGACGAGGGGCGGGTTACCTCGCCCTTTTGGGAATACGATTGAGTGGAATTGACGGGGTTGAGGGAGTTGCAAAACTCCCGAAACCCTGGAATCCTTTGCCTTTTAGTATGTTGTCTTTTAAGTATTAAAAAAAGGAAATGTTCTGTCCTTTGACTTGGTTTTTCTTAGAAAATGTTTTGCAAGAATAATTATTAAAAACTTAAATATTCATAGCCCCTGCACAGCGCGGCATGATCCTATCAACGGCGCAAGGAAAAGTCCCAGGGGTGCCCCCTGGACCCCATGGGGTTGAAGGTCAACGGCGCAAGGAAAAGTCCCAGGGGTGCCCCCTGGACCCCATGGGGTTGAAGGTCAACGGCGCAAGGAAAAGTCCCAGGGCGCTGCCCTGGACCCGTCGGGGGGGATAATCCCCCCCGAACCCCCGTATATCGGAACGGATACGGAAAAACGTCAAAGGATAGAACATTTTCTTTTTTTGATACTTAAAAGATAAAATATTGAAAGGAATAATCAGGATTGGTTGCGGGCGTTCTGGGCTCTGGTGTGTAAGGAGTAATTGATGGCTGCCACAGACATTCAAATCGCCATTTGCGGCTCGGCGGGCGACGGAACCATCGCGGCGGGCGACATCCTGCGCCACGCAGTGGCGGACGCCGGTTTCCGGGTGATCAGCTTCGATGTCTATCCCCCGGAAATCCGGGGCTTCGGCAAATGTATCGCCCGGCTGCGCATCACCACCCAGCAGGCCTACTCTCTGAAACGGCAATCGGATGTGCTGGTCTCCCTGGACGACAGCCACACCCTGCCCCATGTCGGAGAAGTACGGGATTGCGGCGCGGTGATCTACGAGTCGAAACCGCTGGTGCAACTGGAGGAGGGGGCCCATCTGAGCGCCCATGTGGGTCCGGGACAGATACCCTACGCCATTCCCATCCGGGAGATGTCGGAGAAGGCCACGGGCAGCGCCCGTTCGCGCAATCTGGTGATCCTGGGTTTCGTGGCGGGCCTGTGCGGCATTCCGCCGGGGGTGTTCACCCGTATCGTGCAGAAGAAGTTCGGCAAACAGGGCGAAGCGGTGGTCAACCGCAACGTGGCGGCGTTTCAGTCGGGCTTCGACGCGGGTCGGGCCACCTTCAAGCTGGATGATGTCGCCTTCGGCGCCTCGGGAGAAGAGGGGCGGGCCTCGAAAAACCGGGTGGCCATGCTCAGCGGCAACGCGGCGGTGGTGCAAGGCTGCATGGAGGCGGAAATCTCCACCTTCTTCGGGTATCCGATCACCCCCGCCACCTCCATCATGGAGCGGCTGGCCGTGGAGATGCCCAAGCGGGGCAAGCGGTTGATGCAAACCGAAGACGAAATTTCGGCCATCGCCGCCACCATCGGGGCGGGGTATGCCGGTTCGCGTTCGGCCACGGCCACCTCCGGACCGGGTCTGGCCCTGATGGCGGAGATGCTGGGTTTGGGCACCATGGCGGAGGTGCCGTGTGTGGTTTTCGTCTCCCAACGGGGCGGACCCTCCACGGGCATGCCCACCAAAACCGAGCAGTCCGACCTCAACGCGGCCATCTTCGGTTCTCCGGGGGATTCGCAGCGCATCGTGCTGGCCCCCACCAACGTGGAGGGCTGTTACCGTTGCGCCGGCAAGGCCTTCGAAATGGCGGAGCGTTATCAGACCCCGGTCATCGTGCTGCTGGATCTCTACCTCTCCAACCGCTACGAGACGGTGATGCTTTCGGAAACCGGCGCTCCCTTCGAGTTGGAGGCCAACAAGGCGGTGAAACGGTTGGAGCCGGGAGAGGTATACCGGCGTTTCGCCCTGACGGAGGACGGCGTCAGTCCGCGGGCGATTCCGGGGGATCCGGGCTGCACCCATGTGATCACGGGTCTGGAGCATAACGAGGAGGGACGCCCCAACGATCAGGCGGCGATGCACGAGGCCATGAGCCGCAAGCGGCATCAAAAGTTGCTGGGGGTGTTGCACCATCCCGATTTCACGGTGTGGAAGCGGTTCGGGGATGCGGGGCGCGTCAAAGTCGGGGTGCTGAGTTGGGGCTCGACCTTCGGGGAGTGTCTGGAGGCCATGGAGATGGCGCGGGCCAAGGGGATCCGTTGCGCGGCGATGAAGGTGGTGGTGTTGTCGCCGTTGCCGGTGGAGGCGATTCGGGCTTTCATGGATGAGTGTGATCAGGTGTTGGTGCCGGAGTTGAACTGGGAGGGCCAGTTTGCCGGGTTGGTGCAGGGGGCGTTGGCCAGGCCGGTGGTGAAGTTGAGCCGGGTGCCGGGGGGGCCGATGCCGGTGGAGGATATTCTGGAGATGATCGAGAAGCTGGCGGGATAGCCGGGTTCCGTTCATTTGGTTGAGGGAGTTGCAAAACTCCCGAAACCAAAGAATGGTATTCTTTTGACGTTCAATATGTTGCCTTTAAGTATCAAAAAAAGGAAATGTTTTGACTTTTTTATGTGTTACAATTAACTCGTGAGGTATCTGTTCAGGTATACGGAGGTTCGGGTGGGATTATCCCCCCCCGACGGGTCCAGGGCAGCGCCTTGGGACTTTTCCTTTTGCTGTTGACCTTCAACCCCATGGGGTCCAGGGGGTACCCCTGGGACTTTTCCTTTCGCCGTTGACACGATCATGCCGCACTGTGCAGTGGCCTGAATAGTTAACTCGTGAGAAAGATAAATAAGAACAGTCAAAGGACAGAACATTTCCTTTTTTTGACACTTAAAAGATAACATATTGAAAGTCAAAAGATTTTCCCACGGTGTTGCGGGCGTTTCACCCCTCCTGATGAAAAATGGTGCTGTCATGGATCAAATCGTGTATGTGGACGACAAACTCCGCGAAGTTCAGGAAAGCGGTCGTCTGGACTTCCGCTCCCGCGCCCTTCCCACCTGGTGCCCCGGCTGCGGCTACTTCGCCATCGTCGAAGGGGTCACCGACGCCATGAACCGCATGGGCATCGCCCCGGACGAAGCCGTCGTGGTCTCGGGCATCGGCTGCTCCTCCCGCTTCCCCTTCTTCCTGAGCCTCTACGGCTTCCACACCCTGCACGGTCGGGTGTTGCCCGTGGCCACCGGGGTGAAAGTGGCCAACGACAAACTCCAGGTCATCGGGGTTGGCGGTGACGGCGACGGCTTCGCCATCGGCGGCGGCCACATTCCCCATGCCGCCCGCCGCAACGTCGATATCACCTACCTGCTCTTCGACAACGGTATCTACGGCCTGACCAAAGGTCAGACCTCCCCCCTTTCGGCCCAGGGTTTCCGCACCTCCACCAGTCCGTATGAGAACCCGGACCTCCCCCTGAATCCCCTGTCGATGGTCTTGTCCTACGGCGCTTCCTGGGTGGGGCAGACCTACGCGGGCCACCCGGCGCATCTGAAGGAGATGATCGCCCAGGCCATCGCTCACAAAGGCTTCTCCTATCTGCATATCCTCAGCCCCTGCGTGACGTTTGACAAAACCAGCAAGACCTACGTCAATCTGGGCATGTCGGTGCGTCCTCTGCCGAAAGATCACGACACTTCGGATCGCATGGCGGCTTTGAGGGAGGCGCAGATCACCGATGCTCCGGCAATGGGTCTGTTCTACAAGGAGGATCGCCCGACCCTGGTGGAGAACCTGGATAGCCTGATCACCAAAGCCGGGGGCACCCATCAAAGAGGGGAAACCCGGGCCGCGACGAGATAAAGCAAAACGGGGGTCCGGGGGGGATTATCCCCCCCGGCGGGGTTTGGGGCGGAGCCCCAAGGTGTTGGCCGTTGCCGTAGACTGTTGCCGTAGCGGTCCGCCGCCGCCAATGAAATCCCGAAAATTGCCAACCGCACCCAACGAATTTCACGCGGCGGACCGCGGGGGGCAAGGGGGGGCCTCATCCCCCCATCCTTGAACTCACCCTCGACGAACAGCCGGGTTTTCCCGCTGCGCAAAGTCTTCCGGCAACGGGCACGTCAACGGCGCACGTCAACGTCAAAAGATGGGGGGATGAGGCCCCCCCTTGCCCCCCCGCGGTCCGCCGCGTTAAATCCGCTTCGCAAGGGGTGGCATCTTTTTCGATTTCATTGGCGGCGGCGGACCGCTTACGGACACGTCAACGGATAAAACCTCGGGGCGCTGCCCCGAACCCCGCCGGGGGGGATAATCCCCCCCGGACCCCCGTATATCTGGAGGACTCCCTCTCCCTCTCCCGCTCCGGATCAGTGGCTGGTTCCGGACGACCGGTTGATCTTGTTGAACACGTTGTACTTCCCCGAAGGCTTTTTCATGGGCAGACGCTTCACCTCTTCCAGGGTGGCGGCGTCGTAAATCACCAGCTCCCCATCCATTTCGGAAACACTCAACAAAGCGTATTTGCCGTCGCGACTGAACTCCACATGAGCCGTCTGCCGTCCCGGCGCGGGTTGCAAGGTCTTGACGATTTCCAGGGTGCGTTTGTCCACGATGTGGATGCGATCCTTTTTGCCACCCATGGAGGTGTCGACCCAGGCATACGGGGTGTTTTCGTGGCTGCGCATGAAAAATCCCGGACCTTCGGTGGCAATGCGCTTGATGATCTGCCATTTTTTCATGTCAATGAAGGAGATCATGGCCTCCTTGAGATGGGGAGTGGCCAGGATGGGCACGCCATCCTTCTCCCAAAGAATGCCGGAAGCCAGATGGGGCATGCCCGGCAGGTCGAGTTTGCCGATGGTGCGACGCACATCCAGGTTGACCACACGGGCGGAGCCGCCGTCGCGGGAGGCGCCGACCAGATAGGAGTAGGTGCCGTCGAAGAAGAAGTCGTCGAGATAGTCCTCGACGAGGATGCGTCGCACCGGGAAGGGGCCTTTGGCCACGGGCAGCGCTTCTCCGGAGGCGGGTTGGTAGTCATGCACCATGCCGGTGATCACGGGGGCGGCCTGGTCGTTGTAGGGAATTTCCCAGACTTCGGGCAGGTCTTTCAGGGCGGCCACGAAGGTGTGACGTGGTGGCGCGGAGTAGACGGCGCTGACCCGGGAGGATTTGCCGCTTTTTTCGTCGCTGACGGGAATCACCTTCAACGGGGTCAGATCCCGGGCGTCGAGGGCGACGAGGGTGTGGGGCAGGTAGTTGGCCACCATGACGGTTTTGCCGTCGCCGGAGACGGCGAGGTTGCGGGTATTGATGCCGGCGCGCACTTCGGCGACCAGAGCGAAGTTGTAGAGGTCATAAAGGGAGATCCAGCCGTCGCGGGAGGCGGTGGTGACGAAACGTCCGTCGGGGGAGAATTTGGGGCCGCCGTGAAGCGCGAAGCGGGTGGGAAAACGCTGGATGACTTCGAGTTTGTCGCCATCCAGCAGGGAGATATGGTGATCGCCGGTTTCCACCACGACGAAGAGGTTCAGGGGGTCGGCGTCGAACCGGGGTTTGGCGGGCAAATCGCGGGCCAGAACCTGATGGGAGGAGCGGATCTGATCGATATCCCACTGGATGGGTTTATCGGAGGGTTGGTAGATGTAGGAGACCAGGGAGCGGATCTCCTCGGCGGTGAGTTTCTCCTGGAAGGGGGGCATTTGGCTGGCGGGGCGGCCTTGGGCGATGGTGACCTGAGCCTGTTCGGGCTTGAGGCGACCCAGATTTTCCGGGAAGAGGGCCGGGCCGGTCCCGCCGAGGCGTTCCGGATGGTGGCAGGAGGCGCAGTGCTGGAGGTAGATGGTGGCGGCGTCGGCGAAGGCCAAACCGGGAATCAGACACAGCCAGGTCAGGATAAATTTCATCATGCCACGAACTCCCGCAGGTTGAGCCCATCCGTTTAATATTTTATCTTTTAAGTATCGTATCTGTTCAGGTATACGGGGGTTTGGGGGGGATTATCCCCCCCAACGGGTCCAGGGCAGCGCCCTGGGACTTTTCCGTTTGCCGTTGACTTCCGACCCAATGGGGTCCAGGGGGCACCCCTGGGACTTTTCCTTTGTCTTTTGATTCGGCCTGCTGTGCGGGGCAGGGGTCTGAATAGTTACTAAGTATCAAAAAAAGGAAATGTTCTATTCTTTGACTTTTTCTTTAATACTGAATTAGTCAATCAATTTATGTAACTATTCAGCCCCCTGCCCAGCGCAGCGTGACCGAATCAAAAGAGAAAGGAAAAGTCCCAGGGCGCTGCCCTGGACCCGTCGGGGGGGATAATCCCCCCCGAACCCCCGTATGTCTGAACAGTTACAAATAAAGAATAACATGAACGTCAAATGACAGAACATTTCCTTTTTTTGATATTTAAAAGATAAAATATTGAAAGGAAAAAAGGGGGGAACAGCTTTCCGGCCATTCCCCCCTGAACTTCTTCATACCATTACAAGTGCATCCGGACTCCGAACGGCATCAATAGATGTCATGCACCGTGTTGTAGACGTTGAAATGGCCCGTCGGGGTCACCAACGCCGGATCCTTGATCACCGCCTTGAGCTTGCGGGTCTTGTCGTCGACCACCACCAGGGCGGATGTGTTGTTCTTTTCGTTCCAGACGGCGAACCAGACTTCGTCACCGGCCTTGTTATACTCCGGCTGAACCACGCGCTTCATGCCCTCGCCCACGCCGGCCCACTCGCCGATCGGCAGGACTTCGAAGCCCTTTTCCAGATTGTTGATGTCGAAGACCGCGATGGACTGGGAAGCCGAGGTGTCCGGATTCAGAGGCGTGTCCACCCACAGATTGGTCGATTTGGGATGGGTTTTGATGAAGAGAGAGCCGCCCCCTTGACCCTTGATGCTTTGCACCATTTTCCAGGCCTGTTCGGGATGTTTGACGGGATCGGTTCCGATCATGTCGATGGTTTCGTCACCCAGGTGGCTGGTGGCCCAGACGGGTCCGAACTTGGGATGAACGAAGTTGGCCCCCCGGCCCGGATGGGGAATGGCGCCCACTTCGACCAGGCTGACCAGTTTACGCTCCTTGGAGTCCACCACGGCGATTTTGTTGGACTTGTTGGCCGCGGACATGAAGTAGCGATGGGTGGCGTCCCAGCCGCCGTCATGCAGGAACTGGGCGGTGGGAATCTCGATGGTGGCCAGCTTGTTGATGTCGGAGTAGTCCACCATGCGGACCACACCGGTTTCCTTGACGTTGATGATGAAGTCGGGATGCTCGTGGGAAGCCACGATGGCGGCCACACGCGGTTCGGGGTGGTCTTTGCCTTTGTCCGGCCCTTCGCCGAGAACCTTGCCGAGGGTGGAAACAACCTTCATGGGTTCGAGGGTGTCGCCCTTCATGATCACGTACTGGGGCGGCCAGTAGGATCCGGCGATGGCATACTTGTCTTCGTAGCCCTTGTACTTGGAGGTTTCGACGGAACGGGCCTCCATGCCGATCTTGATGACGGCCACGTTGTCGGGCTTTTCCATCCAGAGGTCGATCAGATTGATCTTGGCGTCACGACCGATGACGAAGAGGTAGCGGCCGGAGGTGGACAGACGGGAGATATGTACGGCATAGCCGGTTTCGACGATGTTGATGATCTGCTTGGTGTCGCCGTCGATGATGGCCACTTTTCCGGCATCACGCAGGGTGACGGAGAAGATGTTTTCCAGGTTGTATTTGTTCATCTGCTTGGTGGGGCGCTTGTCCACCGGCACGATGACTTTCCAGGTGGCCTTCATGTCTTCCATGCCGAAGGGAGGCGGCTGGGGGGGCTCGTGCTGCAGGTAGCGGGACATGAGGTCGATTTCCTGGGCGGAAAGGGTTCCTTCCCAGTTGGGCATACCTGCCGGAGAACCGTAGGTGATAAAGTTCTTGAGGTAATCGGTGCCCTTTTCGCGGGTGATGTCGGTGGTGAGGGGCTTACCGGTGGCGCCCTTGCGCAGCACGCCGTGGCAGCCGGCGCAGCGCTCGAAGAAGATTTTCTTGCCCACTTCCATCTCTTCCTTGGAGATGGCCGGAGCCTCTGGCAGGGCTTTCGCGGCGACCGTTTCCGCAGCCCCGGCCATGCCGATAGTCAGAGCAAAAAGGCCGGCTACTGTAACAGCGCTCTTAAGAAACATTCCTTTTCTCATTTATTGAAGCTCCTTCATACGACACCAGAGGTTTGATGGACATGGGTTTGCACTATCTTCAAATTGAAAAGGAGTTTTTCAATAGAACGATAAGAAAAATATTTCACAGCCATGATGGATAATTGCAGTTTGCAAGGCCACTGCCCTTGATCCATGTCAACTTGCGACGCGAGTGTGTGAAAAGAGACGGTCACACCGCTCGGAGGCGCCTTGAGAAGTCGACCGCTTCATTTTTGCACTTTGCCGGTTGGTCTCGGCTTACACCTTGATGCGCGTCAATTTTTTTATGCTTTTCAAGTGGGGGACGGGGAAAGGTTGGAAATAATTGATCGAAAAACCAGACCGGGTGTGTGATATCACCCAGCCGGAAATGGCGTGGCACAAGGCTTTGCGGCGGATGGGGGCCTGGGGTTTTTTGCAATCTTCATGTTTGTTGATGGATTGGGTCGTTCATAATACAAAGTGATACTGGAAAATATAATAAAATCCGGAAACCGACGCTCCCCAGCCGAAGGGCAGGGGGCTATCGCTCCGGTCGTGCACGTTGCACGGTAAACGGGGAATATCTGTTCCGGTAAACGGGTGTCGGGGGATTCTCGTTCACCACGGCAGGGCAGTGCCCCGGAACGTTTATCTGTCCAGGCTTGTCCAGCTTACGGTCCTTCGGGTTTTTTTTCCAAACGGACCGCGAGCGCGCCATGGATCGTTCCAGCAACAATTGTCTTCTTGAAAGGCGCTGGAACAATCCGATTGCCTGCCGGAAGCAGGACAGAAAGAGGGGGGGGTGATGAAGGGTTACGAACCGTCAAGGATTCCTTGACAGTTGCGGCGGCGTCTGGCTCACCGTCTTGGTAAATGTTCTTCAGGTGCAGCGAAATATTCTGCTTGATCTCAGTCCCTTGGCGAGCGTTGGTTTGCACAAACTGAAGGGCAATCGCAAAAATCAATGGGCAATGACCGTCAATGGACCATGGCGAATCTGCCTTGAGTTCGCTGATGGAGATGCCTATAACGTCGGAATTATAGACTGTCACACAGGGTGATCCATGCCACCGATCGTTCATCCAGGGCGTTTATTGAAACGTGAATTGCAGGCCCGCAACCTGAGCGCCAACCGTTTGGCCCTTGGTATCGGGGTTCCTTCGGGGCGGATTACCGAAATAGTGAACGGTCGACGGGGTATTTCAGCCGATACCGCGGTACGTCTGGGGGGTTATTTCGGCAACAGCCCGCAATTTTGGTTGGACTTGCAGGGGCAATACGATATTGCCGTGGTGGAACGCGACCACGGGGAGGAGATCACTCGGAGAGTTCATCCGGTGGCGGGGGTAGCTTGACATATTAAATAAATTCTTAAGGAAGTTGCAATGAGAGTGCTGTTAATTTTGCATGATATAAATCATATGCGATTATTTTATAGCTTTGTAATTTATTTCTTCGGAAAGTGAGTCTGCAATTTTTGTCAGAGCATCAAACGGCTGTTTCAAAATGTACTAGAGTGTTTATCGCTTTCTTGCCGCAAAAGGAGAACCATTTGTGAATACCACAATTTTCAACAAGCAAAACATTGATGAATGGCTCTTGGAGTTAAGCAAGAAGCGTCCGATATTTCATTCTGAAGCCGATTTTCAACATGCGTTGGCCTGCTTCCTTTATGAGCGATATTCAGATGCCAGAATTCGTCTCGAACGCCCTGTTTCTGGAACAGCCGCAGTCGATATCTGGATGGAATATGAAAACATAATATACATAATCGAGTTAAAGTATCCGAAGAGAAAAGGGAGATTCTTCCCTGATGTGGATGGTGGAGAGGAATTCAATTTTCCAGAAGGTTCCAGAGATGATGGGCGTTTTGGAATCTTAAATGACTTATCTAGGGTCGAGTGGTTCGTGGATCAGAAGCAAGCGCAAGTTGGAATCGTTATTTGTATTACCAATGATCCACTCTACTGGAATGGGTCCAGGAGAGGGAATGATATGAAATTCGCATTAAAGGAAGGTCATGAAATTACTGGAAATCTCGCATGGGCAGAGAAAGCGGCAGCAAAAACAAAAGCAAAGGGATCTCTTAAGATTCATGGAAAATACATTGCCTCATGGACAGATTATAGTAGGAACGCAGGTTCCAATGGAATCTTTCGGTTTCTAACTTTTATCGTTGAAGAACCATCACAACCCAATAATGATGTAGTGTTGTTAAGTGACAAGAAAGAATCGTCTGGAAAAGGTCATTGTAAAGAACGCTTTCGCAATCTTTTTTATAATCAGAAAGAGGTTACGTGGGACGATCTTAAATCCTTAGGATGCAAAGAATCGACAATAATAACCTATCTATCAGACTTTAATAATCATAAATATTGCGGTAAAGGGGGTGTTCTAAATATCATAAAGCAAGAGAAAAATGGCAAGCCAGTTTGGGTGATCAAGGAGTAATGACGCAAACCAGACAACCCCTTCCACGTCTCTTGTCCATCCTTGCGGTCAGGGACTGTTGCACAGTTGAACCACACTAGACCTCTTTATTATTGGAATAATCGAGCAGATTGTATAATCTGAATATGGCTTTTGAAAAATATATTAGAAAAATGTAAAAATAAAAGGATAGAACATTTCCATTTTTTGATACTTAAAAGATTAAATATTGAAAGGCTAACTTAACACATATTCCCAGCTTCCTCCCCCTTCCACCCCCCATTTCCTCCCCCCTCTCCCCGCATCTGGCATTTCCGGCTCCTCTCCTTTACAGTTGCAGGGC
>JADGAQ010000053.1 GCA_015231925.1 Magnetococcales bacterium | reverse complement strand
CCCGAACCCCGCCGGGGGGGATAATCCCCCCCGGACCCCCGTATGACTGAACACCCCCCTCGGAACGGGCGCGGTTCAGATCGTCTTCGAAAAGCTCTTCTTCTGCTCCATGTTGCCCAGATACCAGTCGAAAGCCATGCAGATGTTGCGAATCAACAAACGTCCGCCGGGGGTGACCTGCAGAATGGGTCCCTCCTCCGTCAGCAACCCCTCCGCGATCATGCGCCCCACCGCCTCCATCTCCTTGTGGAAATAGTCTTCGAAAACCAGACCGAAACGCTCCTCGATCCGGCTCCGGTCCAAACGGAAATCGCACAGCAGCCGCATGATCACCGTGCGCCGCACCACATCGTCCGGCGTCATGGCCAAACCCCGGAAGACGGCCACCTTGCCCTCTTCGATGCGCTGGTAGTAGGCGGGAATCTCCTTCAGGTTCTGGGCGTAGCTGTCGCCGATCTGACTGATGGCGGTGGTGCCCAACCCCACCAGATCGCAACCGGCATGGGTGGTGTAGCCCTGGAAATTGCGATGCAGCTCCCCCTGTCGTTGCGCCACCGCCAGTTCGTCCTGCGGCAGAGCGAAGTGGTCCATGCCGATATAGACGTAACCCGCCTGGGTCAACACCGTGATGGCCATCTCCAGAATGGCCAGCTTTTCGTCCGCAGCCGGCAGATCCTGGGGATTGATCTTGCGTTGCGGGCTGAAATACTCCGGCAGATGGGCATAGTTGAACATGGCCAGCCGGTCGGGACGCAACTGCCCGATCACGGTTTCCAGGGTATGCCGGAAACGGGCCAGGGTCTGAAAGGGCAGGCCGTAGATCAGATCCAGATTGATGGAGCCGAAACCGCAGGAACGGGCCTCCTCGACCACATGGGCCGTCAGCTCCAGAGGTTGAATGCGGTTGACCGCCCGCTGCACCTGTTCGTCGAGATCCTGCACCCCGATGGAGAGACGATTGAAACCGATGTGGCGCAGGGTGTGAACCAGACCGGGAGGCATCTCCCGGGGATCGACCTCGATGCCGAACTCGCCGGTTTCATCCCCGGCCAGTCGAAAATGCTGCCGGATGGTCTCCATCAGACGGGTCAACTGTCCGGCATCCAGATAGGTGGGGGTACCCCCGCCGAAATGGAGTTGCACCACCTCCCGCCGCGTGCCGAAGAGACGACCCGCCAAAGCCACCTCCCGCAGCAGATGTTCCAGATAGACGGCCGCCCGGGTGCGATCCGGCGTTACGGTGCGGTTGCAGGCGCAGTAGTAACAGACCGTATCGCAGAAAGGGATGTGTACATACAGGGAGAGAGGCTTGTCGGGTTGTTCCTCAAGGGAACGGGTGATCTCCCGCAAATAGGCCTCCGGACCGAAACCCTGGTGGAAATGGGGCGCCGTCGGATAGGAGGTGTAGCGGGGACCGGCGCGGTTGTACCGATCGATGAGGCGCCGGTCGAAAAGAACCTGTTGGGAAATGGCGCTCATGCCGCCCCCTCCCGAAAAAGACGGGTACTCTCTTCCCGCACGGCTTCGACCAGCACGGCAACCCGCTGGGGATCGACATCCTGGGCGATGCCGTGACCCAGATTGAAGATATGACCGGGATGGGGTCCGAATCCGTTGAGGATATGGCGCACCTGCTGCCGGATGCGATCCGGGGAGGCGTACAGTACCGAAGGATCCATATTGCCCTGCAGCGCCACCCGATCACCCACCCGCAGCCGGGCTTTGGCGATATCGCTGGTCCAGTCGAGACCCAGCACGTCCGCACCGCTGGCGGCCATCTCTTCGAGTTGGCTGCCGCAGCCTTTGGCGAAGAGAATGACCGGAACCCGGTTGCCCCGGGGACCGGTGCGCTGCAAACCGGCAATGATGCGACGCATGCTACGCAGGGAAAATTCACCGAACTCTTCGGGGCCCAGGACGCCTCCCCAGGTATCGAAGATCTGTATCGCTTCCACACCGTTGGCAATCTGGGCGTTGAGGTAGAGGGTCACGGCGTCGGCCAGCTTGTCCAGCAGGGTGTGCAACGTCCTGGGGGATTCGAAGAGCAGGCCCTTGATCTGCCGGAAGTCCTTGCTGGAACCGCCTTCCACCATGTAGGTGGCCAGGGTCCAGGGACTGCCGGAAAAACCGATCAGGGGAATGCGCCCCGCCAGCGCGGTGCGAATGGAGCGAATGGCCGCCATGACATAACCCAGATCCGTTTCCGGATCGGGAGTGCCCAGGCGATCGATATCCGCCTGACGGCGCACCACCGGATTGAGCCGGGGTCCCTCTCCGGAGGAGAAGTGCAGCTCCATACCCATGGCGGCGGGAACCACCAGAATATCGGAAAAGAGGATGGCTGCATCGAGAGGGAAGCGTTCCACCGGTTGCAACGTGACCTGGGTGGCCAGATCGGGTTGGTGGCACAAAGCGAGAAAATCGCCCGCTTTGGCGCGCACCGCCTGGTATTCCGGCAGATAACGACCTGCCTGGCGCATGATCCACATCGGCGTGCGGGTAACGGGCAGGCGAAGGCAAGCCCTCAAAAAGAGATGTTCCGGTTCCATGGCGTGTCCTGGGTGGTGGGGCAGGGAGCGGCTCCGGAATGCCATCTTCCGGGCAGCCTGGAAGCACTATAAGAACGGGAGGTGACGGGTGTCAATTCCGGGACCGGCGAGAGAGGCGAAGAAGCCGATCATTCTTTTCTGTGGTTTGTAATCTTATATAAAGGAATCGCTGCTTTTGTTGTGTGGCGCAAATCGGGGATAACTCGATTAACATGTTGTTTTTAATTGATAAATTATCCACAGGTTCTCCGTGGGGACTGGGAGGGATCGTGAAGAAAACGGCGTTGGGAGCATTCGGTTTCCAGGAGACGACCGTTTTCGGGGAATACGGGTGGCTTTTTCAGCCGTTTTCCCACGTTTTCCACAGGTACTGTGGAAAAGTGGCTCATACGGGGGTTCGGGGGGATAATCCCCCGTCCCCCGGATGCTCATCCCATCACCCCTTTTCCGAAGCAGCCTCGTCCGTTCCCGCGCGACGATAGGCCACGGGATAAAGAATGGCTTTGCAGCAATCGCCGTCGATGGGAATCAGGGCCTCCTGAATGATCTTGACCCAGCGTTCCCGCAAATTGGGTTGCAGCTTGCGTATTCCGCTGGGAGCGGGCATGGCGGCGGGTGTGTGAGCGTAACGCACCCGAAGCACGGCGACGGCCTCTTCCGCATTGCCGCCATCGATCAGAAAATGGTGTCGGAAATCGAAGGGACGGCTCTTGCTCCACTGCTCCAGAGCCTGTACCTCGTCGGCGTCGAGCCGCACCAGGAGATACTGCTCGATGTCGGTATCGAACTCCTTGCCGTTGTTGGACAGCAGACTCAGCCGGCGATCCTGCTGCGAGGCTACGAAGATAGTGCTTTCGATCCTCTCCCGACTCAGCAACTGGGCTGCCAGAGCGGCTGCGGAGCGGCGTCCGGCGGCATTATGATAAAAATTAAAGTATTCGAAAAATTTTCTCTCGAAGGTTTCCACAAATTCGTCGCCGTGTTCATACAAACTGCGGCCAAAATAGTTCAAATGCATACCAAGGCTTTTTAAAGCGTTGTCTGTCAGCCGTTCGATACGCACATGGAAATGAGTCAGGCTGAACTCAAGTTCCGGGTTCTCCTCAGTGCCCTCTTTTTGGATGAAAAGGGCATAATCCAGCGGCAGCAGCATGCGCATGAGATCCCCGAAACGGGCGTGCAGCGGATCACGCCCGTCGGTGTGATAACGTTCCAAAGCCGGAATGTCGGGCGCTACGGCGGCGATGTTTTTCTTGTTGACGCGGTTGGACTCCCGGCAGCGAAAATGTTTGCGCAAGCGTGCGCTCATCACGGAGTTGATCAGGATGACCAGGGCGTTGTTCTGCAGCTTGTATTCCCGGGTGGTGGCCACCGCTCCCGGACGCAGATTGGCCGGGGGTACGAAGGGATAGGGCAGATTTTCCTTGCGGAATTGGTGGTAGGACTCAATGAGGGTATAGTGAGTGAGTTGACGAATCACCTGATCCCGTGTACGCAGATAGGCCTGATCGGCCTGAGCGGTCAGAGGTGTTTTGTCCGGTAATAAAAGTGTTTGAAATTCCCTTGATGCCGACATGTGCCGCTCCTGGTGGGTCGGACGGGACACCGTCCATCCATGGCGGGAAAACCCGATCCCCTCGGAACATTAGGAGAACATTATAACCCTTACCCTTGCAAGGATTTTTCCCATGCTTTCACTGCATGAACTGAGCGGATATCTGCATGGATTTCTGCGCTGTGCCGAGATTGCCGATTATGCCCCCAACGGGGTTCAGGTCGGGGGTCGGGAGGAGGTTTTCCGACTGGCGACCGGGGTTTCCGCCTGCATGGACCTGTTCCGGGCGGCCCAGGATTGGCAGGCCGATCTGATCCTGGTGCACCATGGGCTTTTTTGGAACAAGGAGCCACGGGTGGTGACAGGTCATCTTCGGGAACGTCTCAAGTTTTTACTGGAAAACGATCTGACTCTGATGGCCTATCACCTGCCGCTGGACTGTCATCCGGAGGTGGGCAACAATGCGGTGCTGGCCCGACTGCTGGAGCTGGAACCCGGCAAACCTTTCGGACGCTATCAGGGCACGGATCTTTCCCGGCTGGGCCACTGGCCGACGGGACTCGGCATCGAGGCGGCGGCGGAACGGCTTGCCGCCGTATGTGGCGGGCAACCGCTGGTGTTGCCTTTCGGTCCGCCGCTCATCCGTACCGTGGCTTTGTGCAGCGGCGCGGCTCCGGAACTGATCCGGGAGGCCAGGGAGGCCGGCGCCGATCTGTTTATTTCGGGGGAGGCCACGGAATATCTCTTCCACTATGCCCGGGAAGAGGGTATCCACTTCATGGCCGCCGGGCACCACCGCACGGAACGCTTCGGGGTGCAGGCCCTGGGGGCGCATCTGGCGGAACGTTTTGCCCTGGAACACCGTTTCATCGATATCTTCAACCCCATTTGAGCCGAACCATGAGCGCATCGTCCCCGGATTGGCTTCTCGATGGTCAAACCCGCCTGCTGGGGGTACTGGGCGATCCCATCGCCCACTCCCTCTCTCCGGCCATGCACAACTTCGCTCTGGCGCGGCAGGGCATCAACGCCCGTTACCTGCCGTTTCACGTGGAACCTGCCCGGCTGGAACAGGCGGTGCGGGGTCTGGTGGCCGTGAAGGCCATCGGGTTCAACGCCACCGTGCCCCACAAGGAGGCGTTGTTCCGCCTGATGGATTGGTGTGATCCCGCAGCCCGGGCCCTGGGGGCGGTCAATACGGTGAAAATCACCCCGGAAGGGCGGCTGGAAGGCTACAACACCGACGTTTACGGCTTCGGCCAGTCCTTGCGGGAACATTTCGGGGTCCTGCCGGCCGATCTCCCGGTGATCATGCTGGGTGCGGGCGGCGCGGCCCGCGCCGTGCTGGAAGGACTGCTGACGGCGGGGTTGCACGACATCACCGTGGCCAATCGCACGCTCCCCCGAGCCGAAGAGGTGGTCGATGCCTGTCGGCGCCGCCATCCACGGGCTTCGGTGCGGGCTTGTTCCCTGGCAACCGTGGCATTGGATCGGTGCGGCCTGCTGGTGAACACCACCACCGCCGGTCTGCACGGTGACGCTTTGGAAGAGGTCGATTGCGCCCGCCTGCCCGTTTCGGCACGGGTCATGGACATCGTCTACGGCCAGGAGACCCCCCTGCTGGCCCAGGCCGGACGCCTCGGACTGTCAACCGCCGACGGACTGGGCATGCTGCTGCATCAGGGTGCGGCGGCCTATCACCTCTGGACCGGTCGGGAGATGCCCGTGGACGCGGTTCGGGATCACCTGCAACGGATTCTACGTCAACGAGCCAACCATGCCTGATTTTTACTGGATTCCCCTGGAGCAACTGCCTCCCCATCTGATTTCGGTGCTGCTCTTTCTCTTCGGCGCCATCGTGGGCAGCTTTCTCAACGTCTGCATCCACCGTCTGCCGGAGCATCACAGTCTGTTGTGGCCCTCTTCCCACTGTCCCGCCTGCGAACAGCCCATCCGCTGGTTCGACAACATCCCGCTGTTGAGCTGGCTGATTTTGCGGGGACGCTGCCGACGCTGCCGGGCGACCATTTCGCCCCGCTACCCGCTCATCGAACTGGCCGGCGCTCTGCTGCCCCTGCTGGTGGTACATCGCTTCGGACTGACGGCGGATGCCCTGCTGTTGACCCTGCTGGGCTGGTCCTTCATCGTGTTGCTGGTCATCGATCTCTACCACTACATTCTGCCCGATGTCATCACCCTGCCCGGCATCGTGGCGGGTCTGCTGGCCGCGTGGCTGGTTCCGCGGGTATCGGCCCTGCCCTCCCTGACCGACGCTTCTCTGGGGCTTGCCATCGGCGGGGGGCTCTTCTGGCTCTTCGGCTGGGTGTTCGAACGTTTGACCGGCAAGGTGGGGCTTGGCTTCGGCGACGTGAAGCTGCTGGCCATGATCGGCGCCTGGATGGGTTGGCAGGCCTTGCCCTTCACCATTTTCGCCGCTGCCGTGGCGGGTTCGGTGGTGGGTTTGAGCTGGATTCTGCTGCTGGGGCGGGATCGCACCCTGCCCATTCCCTTCGGTCCCTATCTGGTGCTGGCCGCCTGGAGCTATCTCTACTGGGGGGCCGATTTCTACTCCTGGTACTTCAACGCTTTCATTCCGGGCTGAAGAGGCCATGGTTCTGATCGGCGTGACGGGCGGCATCGGCTGCGGCAAAAGCACGGTAGCCGCCCTGCTGGCTCGCAAGGGAGCCTGGGTCCTGGATGCCGACCTCTGCGCCCGTGAGGCGCTACAGCCCCGCTGGTGCGGGCTGCGGGCCATCGTCGAGGTCTTCGGCGCTTCGGTGCTGCGGGAAGATGGTTCACTGGACCGGCGTCGCCTGGGCGAATTGGCCACCGCTTCCCTGGAGACGTTGTTGCAACTGGAGTCCATTCTCCATCCGCTGATTTTTCGGATCATGGCCGTCCGGCTGGCGGAACGGTATCATCTCGACTCGGAAACTGTGGCTGTTCTCGATGTGCCTTTGCTTTTTGAAAGCGGGCTCGATGTCCGGCTTGATACAACTGTAAACGTTTTTTGCGGCGCCGCATGGCATGAGAGGGTTTTGTCTCGGGGTGATGCCATGCCGGAAAGAGTCAGGCATCTGTTACGGCAGCGCCAATTGCCGGAAGCGGAGAAACGCTGCCGCTGCACGCACCTCCTCGACAACCAGGGCGGTCTGCAAGAGCTGGAGAGTCAGGTCGATGTCCTGTGGCGGACCTTGCAGGGCCTGCGGGGCAGCGTCTGGCCCGAAGCCTGGGAAAGGTATCTCACTCCGTGACGATTCGGGCACCCGCACATCGCGATGGGATCGTGTCAACGACAAAGAGTCCCAGGGGTGCCCCCTGGACCCCATGAGGTTGAACGTCAACGGCGACAGGAAGAGTCCCAGGGGTGCCCCCTGGACCCCATGAGGGGGGAAAAGTCGACAGACAAAGGAAACGTCCCAGGGCGCTGCCCTGGACCCGTCGGGGGGGATAATCCCCCCCGAACCCCCGTATTACGGAACAGATGCTTCACTCCTCCATGAAGCAACGCATCACCATGGTGGCGTAGCAGCCCCGTGGCAGGGAAAACGTCAGCAGCAAATTGCCGTCCGCCTCCCACTGCATCCGCCAGTCGCGCGGCAATACCCGGAAAGTGCGTCGTTCCCCCTCCAGTCCGAAAGCCTCCAATCCGGCCACCACCTCGGCAGCCCCCTCCTCCACCGCCCGTTCCAATTCACCCGGTTCACCTTCGGCGCGCAAGCCGCCCTGTCCCGGCAGACGCCCGGTGGCATGAATCTCCAGCCGTTCGAAACGCGCCTGCTCCACCTCGATATCCACCACCGGGAAACAGCCGGTGCGCCCCGCCAGCATGGCCACGTCTCCCGGCAGCAAACGGGTGAACCAGCCGACCTCGATACGTCGCGCCAGCAGATGGTTGAACAGCGACGAACGCAACGCCGACAGATAGAGCCCCCGCTGAAAGGGATCGCTTTTGCGCCGCCCCTCCTGACGCCCCATGGCCAGCAGGGCCAGCCCGTGTTCGATATTGCCCGCGTCGAAACCGAAGCGTTGTTCGTCGAAATAGTTGGGCACGCCGTGTTCCGCAATCCAGCAGGCGGTTGCATCCGCCCGCCGACGGGCCTCCTCCTCCTCCCGCAGCGGCAACAGCTCCCGTCGCAGCCGGATTTGGAAGCGATTGCCCGACAGGTGTCCCGGACGGATCTTGCGCTGATGCCGTCCCACGGCCAGCAGCGTCACCCCCGGCGGACGCAGGGATTCCAGATCCGGCAGCGGCTTGCCCGGACCCGGCGAGATGGAGAAATCCTGCACCGCGACGCCGTGGCGATCCTTCAAGCCGGCGTATCCCACCTCACGACGGCGCACGCCACAGGCTTCCGCCAGCCAGCGGGCCACCTGATCCGTGGTCAAGCCCCGTTTTTCCACCTTCACCACCCAGTGTTCCCCCTGGCCGGTCAACGGGTCCGGACGCAGCTCCTCGACCCGGAAATCCTCCTCCTCCCGCTTCAGTTCTCCGCCGAGACCCGCTCCCGGAGCGCCCAGCGGCGCGTCGCTGGCGGGCAAATTCGCGATTTTCGAAGTCAGTTGTGTTTTTCTGTTTGACATTGTTTCCCTGTGTCATTAGCTTTGTCCCCACCTGCGCTGCAGTTTCTCCGTTGCGAACGTGTCGCTCTTTGCGGGTTCTTCCGGTCGGTCGGTTTCCTGTCCGGTGGGGCGCTCGAAGGTCCGATGCTTTTTTGGATGTGTGGCTCTCCTGATTCCCAGGCCGACAGGTGTCGGCAAGCCGATAAATGCTTTCGTTGTTCTCTTTTTTTCCGGGTCCGTCGGCGCTTGTCTTGCCATGACGGGTTCGCAAACATACCATCGGCGGTGACCACAAACCAGCCCGCACCCTCTTTATCAACGGATTTCCCAGCCCAATCCAACAACCTCGATAGATCCCATTCCAATGCACCTCAAGGATTTGAAGTCCAAAAGCGTTGGCGAGCTGACTGCCATGGCACTGGAGCGCAAGCTCGAAAATGTCAGCAGCATGCGTCGCCAGGAACTCATCTACGCCCTTCTGAAGGCGGAGAGCGAAAAGACCGGCCAGATCTTCGGCGATGGTGTGCTGGAGATTCTGCAGGACGGCTTCGGCTTTCTGCGAACGCCGGATACCAACTATCTGCCCGGACCGGACGACATCTACGTCTCCCCCTCGCAGATCCGGCGCTTCGGCCTTCGCACGGGGGATATCATCGAAGGGCAGATTCGTTCTCCCAAGGAGAGCGAACGCTACTTCGCCCTGTTGCGGGTGGAGAGCATCAACTTCGAGGATCCTCTCAAGGCGCGTGACAAGATTCTCTTCGACAATCTCACGCCGCTCTATCCGCACCAGCGCCTGCGCATGGAGATGGAGAACAGCGACGACGTGGGACCGCGGGCTCTGGATCTGATCTCGCCCATCGGCAAGGGGCAACGCGGCCTCATCGTGGCCCAGCCCCGCACCGGCAAGACCATGATGCTGCAGAGCATTGCCCACTCCATCGCCCAGAACCATCCGGAGGTCTTCCTGATCGTGCTGCTCATCGACGAGCGGCCCGAAGAGGTGACCGACATGAAGCGTTCCGTCAAGGGCGAGGTGGTCTCCTCCACCTTCGACGAGCCGGCAACGCGCCATGTGCAGGTGGCGGAAATGGTCCTGGAAAAGGCCAAGCGGCTGGTGGAGCACAATCGCGACGTGGTGATCCTGCTCGACTCCATCACCCGTCTGGCGCGCGCCTACAACACCGTGGCCCCCTCCTCCGGCAAGGTGCTGTCCGGCGGTATCGACGCCAACGCCCTGCAACGCCCCAAGCGTTTCTTCGGCGCGGCGCGCAATATCGAGGAAGGCGGCTCCCTGACCATCATCGCCACCGCTCTCGTGGATACCGGATCCCGCATGGACGAGGTCATCTTCGAAGAGTTCAAGGGCACCGGCAACATGGAGGTCCATCTGGACCGCCGTCTGGTGGAGCGGCGCATCTTCCCGGCCATCGACATCGCCAAATCCGGCACCCGCAAGGAAGAGCTGCTCACCGACAAGGACGAACTCAGCAAGTTGTGGGTTCTGCGGCGTATCCTGCTGCCCATGGGGCCCCAGGATTCGATGGGTTTCCTCCTTGACAAGATCAAGGCGACCAAGAATAATCGCGAATTTTTCTCCAGTATGAACGGCTGATCAAAGGACGACGATCATGAAGAAGGATATTCACCCGGATTATAAGGATACGACGTTCAGCTGCGTCGGCTGCGGCAACGTCATCCAGACCCGCTCCACCGTGAAGGACATGACCCTCGGGGTCTGCTCCTCCTGCCACCCCTTCTTCACCGGCAAGCACAAGCTGGTCGATACGGCCGGTCGGGTGGAACGCTTCTTGCGCAAATACAATATGGAAGCCCGCAAGTAGTTTTTGGGTTTCCGTCGCACGATCCGGTAGCGCGAGGCGGGTTTGGGTTTCCCCGTCACCGCGCTTTTCCGCGAGGCTTGTCAACGATCGGGCCATCCTTCCGTCAGGAGGGGTGGCCCGATGTCGGTTTACCCGTAAACCTTCCCTCGATATCTCTTGAATCGACAGCTCGCGGACGCATTTGCACAGACGCTATAATCAGGAGGTGTCATGCCTGTCATCTCGATGTTTTACGGTCTGATCATTCGCATGTTTTTCTTTGATGCGGATCGGCATCATGTTCCTCATATCCACGTCGAGTTCGGAGAGATGCATGCCGTTTTCTGCATTGCGGATGGTGAAATCTTGGTAGGAGAGTTGCCGCGTCAAAAAGTCAGATTGGTGCAGGCCTGGATTGAATTGCACCGGGAAGAGTTGCTGGCCGATTGGAAATTGGCCATGGAAGGGAACGAGGTTTTTCGCATTGAACCACTGAAGTGAGAAATCACCATGATGAATCCAAGAGTTGTTGCCGTGGAATCTTGTGACCCCCCTTCACTGGTGCTGGCCTTTTCCAATGGCGAGCGCAGGTGCTTCGATGTATCGCCCTATCTGGACAAGGGTATTTTCAAGGAGTTGCGCGATTCCGCTTATTTCAAATCCGTCCAGGCGATATCCGGATTCGTGGCATGGCCTCGTGGTCAGGATTTCAGCCCGGACACCTTGTACCTGAAGAGTATTCCGATTTCCTCGAACACTTCTGATGGAAGCGTCTCAGAAAATACTGCCCCCCATCGTTGAGCAAGTCTGCCAGCGAGTCGGCTGAAATTCGCAGTTTGTGAAGGTGATAGATGGGGGGCCTTGCAAAGCCTAACAAATTATAACTGTATATGAGATCGTATTTATGGTAATATATAATACATGAAAATCAGTTGGAGAACAGCGATCCGATCGTCTTCGGCTACCATAAGGCAGGTCTAAAATTGAAGCAAAGATTTTTAAGTGTGTCCCGATTAACGCTAAGTCATGGAGAGTAAATTATGGGAAAATGTAAAACTTATGATGAAATCCGTAAAGAGGCAAAGGAGCATCTTGGCAGAGACCTACAGGATTGTGAAATTGCTGATGCCAAGCGCACGCTCGGGCATCCAATGAGAAAAAACCGTAATGGGTCAACATGTAAGCCTGCTTCTGAAGAAGTTGTTAATGTTGTCAAAAAAATTATTGGAGTTTACTCTGATTAGGGGCTTTAGCTTGTGATCGTGTCGTCGAGAAAAGGGCTATCTTATTGCTATAAATTTTTATCATTTAATTAGTATTGAAATATAATTATTTTTAATTAAAGTATTGTTGCTCTCTCTTGGTAAAACTGTTATTTTATTTTCAATAAAAAATAATAAATAATTAAGATCATTCTTTAATATTAGATGTATTTCAGGAGAAGTGTGGGGTCAACAGTCGCTATCCGTTGCCCGCTTCCCAATCCAGCAGGCGTTGTTTGCTGACGAGGCCTCCCTGACCGCTGTAGCCTCCCAATCCGTTGACGCCCACCACGCGGTGGCAGGGGATCAGTAGTGGGAGGGGATTGGCTGCCACGGCGCCGCCCACGGCGCGGGGGGCTGTTTCCAGTCGGTGTGCCAGTTCACCGTAGGTGGTGGTTTGTCCGTAAGGGATGGTTAGCAGGGTTTGCCAGACCCGCATTTGGAATAGTGTGCCCTGGGGATCCAGGCGCAAAGCGGGGGTTTCTTCCGTCCAGGGGCGGCCTGCGAAAAAGGCTTGCAGGGCGGTGGTCAGCAGTTGTTCCAGTGCCGGTGGTGCGCCAAGGGGATGCCAGTCCAGCCGTCTCAACAGCCACACGCCCTGCGGATTCCGTTCTCCGTCGGGCCAGACGCGGCCTGTTGGGGTTTCGACGCCATGGCTCATGATCTTTTGACTTTCAATATGTTATCTTTTAGGTATCAAAAAAAGGAAATGTTCTGTCCGTTGACGTTTTCTTCCTTATTTAGATAATTTCTAACCATTATTTTTCGACAGCGCAAGGACACGTCCCAGGGGTGCCCCCTGGACCCCAAGGGGGTGGAACGTCAACGGCGAAGGGACAAGTCCCAGGGCGCTGCCCTGGACCCGTCGGGGGGGATAATCCCCCCCGAACCCCCGTATTCATGAAACGGCATCACACGTCGAGATTGGCCACATTGAGGGCGTTGGCCTGGATGAAATCCCGTCGGGGTTCCACCGCATCGCCCATCAAGGTGATGAAAACCTCGTCCGCCGCCACCGCATCCGCCACCCGCACCTGCAACAACGTGCGCACCGAAGGATCCATGGTGGTGGACCACAACTGCTCGGGATTCATCTCACCCAAGCCTTTGTACCGCTGAATGACCAGCCCCTTGCGCCCTTCCGCCAGAACCATCTCCGCCAGATGCGCCCCATCCCGCACCGGGAATTCCCGGTTGTCCCGCAGCAGTACCGGGTTTTGACCCAGACTTTCGGCAATGCCCGCCGCCAGGGAGACCGCCTCCCGATAGTCCGGGGAACGCACCAGCATGGCGGTGAAGGGGGTGATGGTCTGCACACCGTGATCCACCCGGGTGACGGTCAAAATGGCGCTGCCCGTCTCCGCATCGGCCTCCACGGTGATCTCCACGCGACGATGCTGGTCCGGTTGCCGCGACAAGCGCTCGTTCAACCGCGCCACCGCCACCTGCGCCGTCTCCATACCTTCCAGGGATTCCGGGGTGATGGCCGGCGGCGTGACCGCTTCGGCCAGCACCAGCCGGTCGTAATGGCGGGCCAGGCGATCCAGTATGGCCTGCAATCGCTGGCAGGAGAGCACCAGATCGATCAGAGCCTTATCCGTCAAGGGCTCCGCTGCCCCTCCCCGCAGAGCCACCCCTTCGGTGCCGTGCTCCAGCAACAGACCGTTGAGGGAGGTTTCGTCCTTCAGATAGCGTTCGCTCTTGCCGCGCGCCATGCGATACAAAGGCGGCTGGGCGATGAACAGATGGCCCCGTTCGATGATCTGGGGAAAATGGCGGTAGAAAAAGGTCAGCAACAACGTGCGAATGTGCGAACCGTCCACATCGGCGTCGGTCATGATGACGATGCGATGATAGCGCAGCTTGTTGATGTCGTACTCCTCCGCGCCGATGCCGGTGCCCAACGCGGTGATCAGCGTGCCCACCTCGGCGGAGGAGATCAGCTTGTCGAAGCGGGCCTTCTCCACGTTGAGGATCTTGCCCTTGAGGGGCAACACCGCCTGGGTGCGCCGATCCCGCGCCTGCTTGGCGGAACCGCCTGCCGAATCCCCCTCCACCAGATAGAGTTCGCATTTGGCGGGATCCCGCTCCTGACAGTCGGCGAGTTTGCCGGGCAAAGAGGAGATCTCCAGGGCGCTCTTGCGCCGGGTCAGTTCCCGGGCCTTGCGGGCCGCCTCCCGGGCCGAGGCGGCTTCCACCGTCTTGGAGACGATCTGTTTGGCTTCGTGGGGATGCTCTTCCAGGTAGGTGGCCAGTTTATCCGAAACCACCCCTTCCACCACCGGTCGCACCTCGGAGGAGACCAGCTTCTCCTTGGTCTGGGAGGAGAACTTGGGATCGGGAACCTTGACTGACAGCACGACGGTCAACCCCTCCCGGCAATCCTCGCCGGAAAGGGCCACCTTGTCCTTCTTGAGCAGACCCGAGGAGACGGCGTAGTTCTGGATGGTGCGGGTCAGGGCGCTGCGCAAGCCGATCAGATGGGTGCCGCCATCCTTCTGGGGGATGTTGTTGGTGAAGCAGAAGACGTTGTCCTCCTGATAGGAGTCGGTCCACTGCATGGCCACCTCCACCACGATCTCATCCCGCTCGTCGCTCATGAAGAGCGGCGTGGGGATCAACGGCGTGCGGGCCCGGTTCAGATGCTCCACGAAAGAGACGATGCCTCCTTCGAAATGGAAGTCGTGGTTCTTGCCGCTGCGGTCGTCGGTGATGCGGATGCGCACCCCTGCGGTGAGAAAGGAGAGTTCTCTCAGCCGTTGCGACAGCACGTCGAAGGAGTATTCGAAATTGTGCTGGAAGATCTGCCGGCTGGGACGAAAGGTCACCTGGGTGCCGGTGGAGCTGGTTTCGCCGATGACGCGAATGGGCGTCAGGGGGACGCCGTCGGCATAGGATTGCTGCCAGACCTTGCCTTCCCGGCGGATGACCATCTCCAGGGATTCGGAGAGGGCGTTGACCACCGAAACGCCCACGCCGTGCAGACCGCCGGAGACGCGATAGGAGTCGCGATCGAACTTGCCGCCGGAGTGGAGCACGGTCATGATCACTTCTGCGGCGGAACGCTGCTCCTCGGCGTGGATGTCCGTGGGAATGCCGCGTCCGTTGTCGCGCACGGTGACGGAGTTGTCGCTGTGGATGGTGACGTCGATGCGGTCGCAATAGCCGGCCAGGGCTTCGTCGATGGCGTTGTCCACCACTTCGAAGACCATGTGATGCAGTCCGGTGCCGTCGTCGGTGTCGCCGATGTACATGCCGGGGCGCCGCCGCACCGCGTCCAGTCCTTTGAGAACCTGGATGCTGTCGGCACGGTAGTCGCCGTTGTCCTGCTTGCGGGCGAGCGGCGCCGGAGTGGGGGTGGGGGTGGCGGGCAGCGGGGCGTTGCTCATGAACCAGTGTACTCCATGCCAGTTGCGAATCACCGGACGAAACCGCGTCCGGTATTTGGGTAAAGCGGGGGTCCGGGGGGGCTGGCCCCCCCGGCGGGGTTCGGGGCAGCGCCCCGAGGTGTTGACGTGGCCGTTGGCGGGTCGAAGCCAACAGGAGAAACCCCTTGTCCCCCCAGCGGTCCGCTGCATTCCATCAGGTTCTCATTTAAAACCGGGTTCGTCGCCTTGACGATACGCAGCGGACCGCTACGGCAACGGAACCGTCAACGACCAAACCCTGGGGCGCCGCCCCAGACCCCGCCGGGGGGGATAATCCCCCCGGACCCCCGTATCACTCACTCCCCTCGTTCCCGGAAATGTCCGGAGGAGACGGTGAAGACGTTTTTTTCGCCACCACCCCAGGGGATGTCGGCGGTGGAACAGGTGGTCACGAAAATCTGGGGCTCCCGTTCGGCCAACAGCGCCATGAACCGCTCCAAGCCCGCGCGATCCAATTCCGCCACGGGATCATCCAGCAGAAAGAGGGGCGTTTCGCCCAATACCTCCCGCAACAGATCGGCTTCCGCCAGCTTGAGAGCCAATACCAGCCGCTTCTGCTGCCCCTGGGAACCGAAACGGGCGAGGGCTTTGCCATCCATCAGAAACAACAGATCGTCCCGATGGGGACCGACACGGGTCTCTCCCTGGCGACGATCGGCCTCCCGATGCCGTACCAGCAACTCCCGATAGCGGCTCACCGCCTCTTCCGGGGTGCTCCAGTCCCCCTCCTCCCGATCCAACTGGCAGCCCAGCCGCACTTCGTAACGGCGTCCCGCCAGGGCCATGGCCTCCAGACAGGGGGTGAGATGGCGTTCGAGATGGCTCAGGGCGCTGCGCCGGGCCAGGGTGACGGTCCCGCCCAGCACCGCGAGCCGCTCCTCCCAGGCTTCCATGACCGCATCCCCGCCCTGTCGGCTGGTCAACAGCCGGTTGCGGGCCTGCAGGGCCTGCTGATACTGCCGCGCCAGGGCGGCGTGAGAGGCTTTGCGCAGGAACGCCAACCGGTCCAGATGACGCCGCCGTTCTCCCGGTCCGCCCTGCACCAGATCCAGCGTCTCCGGCGTGACCACCACCGCCGCCAGGGTCGCCCCCATGGCCGAAGTGGCGGCCATGGCCTTGCCGTCGAGGCGGGCCGCCAGTCGCGGCCCCTTGCCGAAAAACTCCAGCCGATGCTGCAACTCCCCGGACAGAACCCGCGCATCCAGGGCAAAGAAGGGCTGCCCGTGACCCCGCATCACCTCGGGCGGGGCGCGGCGGAAGGAACGTCCGCTGGCCAACAGCCCGATGGCCTCCAACAGGTTGCTCTTGCCCTGCCCGTTCTCCCCCGTCACCAGCACCAGCCGGGAACCGAAGTTCAGGCTGGCCTGGTCGATGTTGCGAAAATGACGCAGCTCCAGAGAGACCAGGCGCATGGCAGGGAGAACCGGCTCACACCTCCATGGGCATCAGCACGTAGAGAAAGTCGCCCCGGGTGGGATCGGAGATCAAAACCGGGGACTCCGCATCTTTCACCTTGAAGAGCAAAACATCCCCCGGCACCACGGAACAGATCTCCTGCAGATAACGGGCGTTGAAGCAGAGATTCAGACTCGGCCCCTCGTAGGGAATGTCCATCTCCTCTTCCGCCAGCTCCTGCTCGGGATTGTCGGCGTTCATGCGCATGATGCCGGTTTCGATGCGCATCTGCAGACCACGGGACTTCTCGTTGGAGAGGACCGCCATGCGGCGCACCATGCCCTGCAGAGCCCCGTTGTCCACCCCCAGATGAATGGGGTGGTCCAGGGGAATGACCCGCCGGTAGTTGGGGAAACGACCGGTGACCAGCTTGGAGATCAGGGTGGTGCCCTCCCGAATGAAATGCACATGGCTGCGTCCCAGCAGCAGGGTGACCTGCTCGGAACCGGCCTCCTCCAGCATCTTGCGAATTTCGGCCACCGCCTTTTTGGGCAGAATGGCCCGATAGCCCTCTTCGAAGGTATTGGACAGCACCTGTTCGGCCACCGCCAGACGATGGGTATCCGTCGCGGCCAGGACGATCCGGCAGGGGCCGGGTTCTTCTTCCGTGGGCACGGTCAGTTCCAGCAGGAGTCCGCTCAAGGCGAAACGGGATTCGTCATGGGACATGGCGAAGTAGGTCTTGCCGAACATGTCCGCCAGCATGGCGGCGGGCAGGGTCAGTTCCGGGGGCGAGGGCTCCTGGGGAAAGGCGGGGTATTCGTCCGGGGAGATGCCCGCCAGGGTGAACCGGGCCCGTCCGGCCTGCAATTGCAGCCGGTTGCCCTGGGTCTCCCGCAGGTGGACGGTGTTGTTCTGCAGCTCCTTGACGATGTCGTAGAGCTTGCGGGCGGCCACGGTGATGCTGCCCGGTTCCACCACCTCGGCGGGAATGGTGGTGGTGACGAAGACCTCCAGGTCGGTGGCGGTGGCGGTCAGTTGCCCGTCGCGGGCCTCCAGCAGGACATTGCCGAGTATGGGCATGGTGCTGCGGCGTTCCGCCACCACATGAACGCGGGAGAGGACTTTCAGAAAGGGGTCACGATCGAGATGCAGTTCCACGAAGGTGTTCTCCGTTCGGGTCAGGTGTTCTTGCGCAACTGGCCGGACAGGGTGTCCAGCTCTTGCGCCAGTTGAGGATTGCGCATCTTCTCCTCTTCGATCTTTTCCACGGCGTAAAGCACCGTGGTGTGATCCTTGCCGCCGAACTGGCGACCGATTTCCGGATAGGAGTGCGCCGTGAACTGTTTGCAAAGGAACATGGCAATCTGCCGGGGCCGACTGATGGCCCGGGCGCGGGTAGTGGAGTGCAGGTCCGCCATCTGTACCCGATAGAAGGTGGCGACGGTCTCCTGAATGCGTTCGATGGAGAGGGGCTCCTGCCGTTCCGGCTGCCGGGTCATCTCCCGCATGGAGGTGCGCACCAGGCCCATGGTGACCGGTTGCCGGGTCAGGGAGGCGTAGGCGGAGACCCGGATCAGGGCGCCGATGAGATCACGCACGTTGGAGTGGATGGCCTCCGCCAGGAAGAAGGCCACGTCGTCCTGCAGGTCGAGGCCCTCCATGGCGGCTTTCTTCTTCAGAATGGCCACCCGCGTTTCCAGCTCCGGCGGCTGCATGTCGGCCACCAGCCCCATGCGCAACCGGGAACGCAACCGCTCCTCCAGATGTTCGATCTCGTTGGGAAAGCTGTCCGAGGTCAGCACGATCTGCTTGTTGGCCTCGAAGAGGGCGTTGAAGGTGTGGAAAAACTCTTCCTGGGTGGCCTTCTTGCCGGCGATGAACTGGATGTCGTCCACCAGCAGGATATCGACGGAGCGGAAGTTCTCCTTGAAATCGAAGACCCGCTGAAAACGCAACGAGTTGATCAGTTGCAGCATGAACTTCTCGGAGGAGATGTAGAGGATCTTCAACTCCGGGCGGGTCTGCTGCAGCCGGTTGCCGATGGCCTGCATGATGTGGGTCTTGCCGAGGCCGACGCCGCCGTGGATGAACAGGGGATTGTAGGCCTTGGCGGGCAGTTCGGCCACCCGGGCGGCGGCGGCGTGTACGAACTGGTTGCAGCCGCCCACCACGAAGGATTCGAAGGTGTAACGGGGATCGAGGCCGGTCTCCTGTTTGTCTCGGTCTCTCGGGAGCGGGGGCGGCTCTTCTTCCCGGCTGGTCGTCACCGTGGCGGGGGCGCTTTCCGGGCGGGCGGGATTGCCGTCCACCTGGAAGGCGATCTTGACGCCGTCTCCCGCCAGGGCGACGACCGCCTGTTCGATATCGTTGCGAAAGCGGCTTTGCACCCGATCCAGGGCGAAGGTGCTGGGGGCCAGCAGCAGCAGACGGCTGCCGTCACCGCCGGGAGCCGGGCGCAGGGGTTTGATCCAGGCATCGTAGAGTTGCGGCGCCAGTTGTTCCTGCAGCAGGGCCAAGGCTTGGGACCAGAGAGCATCCATTCTTTTGCATGCACAAAGGTGATCCGGAAAGAGCGTCGTTCCGGGAACCTGGAAGGAGAGGCGCCTACCTCTGACGGGAGCGACATTCCGGCGGACAAGGCACCGGTTCCATCCGGAAACCCTCCTGTCCGATGATGTGCAAATTACCACAATTGCCGTCGGGACGGCAATGGATGGCCATCTCGCCGCGCAGGTTTCGGCGAGGGGGGAACACGTTGTCTCTTGATTTGTCCGTATAATGTTCTAAGATTCCCCATTTTGCCGTCAATCGATCGAGGGAGTCTTTTGCCATGAAACGGACTTTTCAACCCAGCACCCTGCGCCGCAATCGCACCCATGGATTTCGGGCCCGCATGGCCACTGCCGGCGGACGCAAGGTTCTGTCCCGTCGTCGGGCCGTGGGCCGCCATAAGCTGATCCCGTAACCCGGACGCCGGTCGCATGCGTTCCGGATCGTGACGATGACGGAGGAGACCGCGCTTTCGCCCCTCTCCTTTCCGAAAGAGGCGAGACTTCTGGTCGCGGAAGCCTTTCGTCGCGTCATGGGACGGGGCCAGCGCCGTCAGGGCAAGGGTTTTCTGCTCTGCTACCTGGAGACGGCGGACGATCAGGCCCGTCTGGGTCTGACGGTCTCCCGCAAGGTGGGCAAGGCGGTGGTGCGCAATCGGGTCAAGCGGGTGGCGCGGGAGTGCTTCCGGCAATGGCGCGGACGCTTTCGCAAAGGATGCGACTGCGTGCTGGTCGCCCGCCCCGCCGTGGCCCGGGTCAGTCCGGAGGCGATGCGCCAGGATCTGGCAACCCTCTTTGCGCCCCTGATGAAGAGATCGGTATGAAAAAACTGCTGTTGGGGCTTATCCGTCTCTATCAGTATCTGATTGGCCCCCTGCTGCCTCGCAGTTGCCGGTTCTGGCCCTCCTGTTCGGAATACGCTTTCGAGGCAGTGACCCGGTACGGGGCGCTGAAGGGAGCCCGCCTGGCGGTGATCCGGCTGGGCAAATGCCATCCCTTCCATCCGGGTGGACTCGACCCCGTGCCCTGAGTTGCTTTTCACGATACGGTGGCTTGCGCCACCTTGCCCAACCTCGGACCATAAGGTTTCGCCTCCATGGATCGCCGTCTGCTGCTGGCCATTTCCCTCTCGTTTGCCTTGCTCCTGGCCTACCAGGTCTTCATGGGCATCTATTTTCCGCCAGCGCCTCCGCGAGCGGAAAACCCGGCGACCACCTCCCAGACCCAAACCCCGGCCCAGCCGGCAACCGCTCCGGCGGCGCCGGAGGTGACCAAAAGCCCCTCGACCTCCCCCGGTACGATCTCCGCTCCGGCTTCCGGTCAGATCACGCCGAGCGGTGGCGGGGAGACCTTCTCCTTCGGAAACGAGCTGTTGTCCGGGTCCGTCTCCCAGGAGGGGGCGCGACTGGTCAAAACCCGCTTCCTGCGCTTCCACGAATCAATCGAAGCCGAAAGCCATCCGGTCGCCTTCCTGAACGACGCCGGGGCCGAACCCTTTGTCGGGGAAACCGGCTATCTGGCCCAGGACGGCATCAAGGTGCCCGGACGCACCACCCGCTGGGAGAGCGTGAGTGACAGCAGTACTCCTTCGGGCCGCATTCTGCACCTGCGTTGGGATAACGGACAGGGCCAAGTCTTCGAAAAGATCCTCTCCCTGGAGGCCAAATCCTATCTGCTGACCGTGACCGACCGGGTGAGCAATCAGGGAGCCGCCCCGGCGCCTTTGTTCCACTATGCACAGTTCCTGCGGGTGCAGCCCAAGGGGGATGCCAACAAACAGTTCTACGATTTCCAGGGCCCCATGGGCTTTCTCAACGGTACCCGCATCCAGCACGAATACGCCGATGTCATCGCCAAGGAACCTCCCGTCGACAAGTCCGCCGAAGGATGGGTGGGCTTCAGCGACCGCTACTTCCTGGCCGCTTTGGTGCCCGGCGATGCGGTCACCTCGAAGCGTTTCTATTTCGACTACGACGCCCCCTCCCATCGGGTGGGCGTGGTTTCGCCCAAGCTCGACGTGGCCGCCGGCGGCAAACAGGAGAACGTGACCCGCCTCTTCATCGGACCCAAGGAGATCCGCACCCTGGAGTCCCTCAATCTGCATCTGGAGCGTTCCATCGATTACGGCTGGTTCCATTTCCTGGCCGTGCCCCTGGTGGACCTGATGCTCTTTTTCAACGATTTCCTGGGCAACTACGGCCTGGCGATCATCCTGTTGACCTTTGTCATCAAGCTCCTCTTCTATCCCCTGGCCAACAAGAGCTACCGCTCCATGAGCGCCATGAAGAAGCTGCAGCCGCGCATGGAGGAGCTGAAACGCCTCTACGGCGACGACAAGCAGCGCATGAATCAGGAGATGATGCGCCTTTATCAAGAGGAGAAGGTCAATCCCCTGGGGGGCTGCCTGCCCATCATCATCCAGATTCCGGTCTTCTTCGCCCTCTACAAGGTGCTTTATCTCTCCGTGGAGATGCGCCACGCCCCCTTCTTCCTGTGGATCCACGATCTGACCGCCATGGATCCCTTCTATGTGCTGCCCCTGCTGATGGGCGTGTCGATGTTCATCCAGACCAAGCTGAACCCGACCCCCGCCGATCCGGTGCAGGCCAAGGTGATGCTCTTTCTGCCGGTGATCTTCACGGTGATGTTCTTGACCTTCCCCTCGGGCCTGGTGCTCTACTGGCTGGTCAACAACGTCCTCTCCATCATCCAGCAGAGTTACATCATGAAGCAGACCACCTGATCCGATCCGTAAAGGGGCTTTCACAACGCCATGCCCAAGGCATCCCCCTTTCTTGCCGATCCCATCGCCGGTCTGGCCACACCGCCAGGCCGGGGTGGGGTGGCTGTGGTGCGTCTCTCAGGCGCGGGCTGCTGGTTCCGGTTGCATCCCCTGTTGCGTTTTTCCGCCGCGCTCCCCTCCCCTCCTCTCCCCCCTTCCCCTCCTCCCGAGCGGAAGCTGATTCGCGCCGAATTCCTTGATGCCGACGGCACGCCCCTGGACCATCTGCTGGTGGTGCATTTCCCCGCGCCGCGCTCCTTCACCGGCGAAGAGCAGGTGGAGTTGCAGGGCCACGGCTCCATGGTGGTGGTGCGGCGTATTCTGCAACGGCTCTCCGAGGTGGGCATTCGTCCGGCGCAACCGGGGGAGTTCAGCAAACGGGCCTGTCTCAACGGCAAGATGAACCTGTTGCAGGCCCAGGCGGTTCTGGGGTTGATCGAAGCGGGAACCTTGCGCGGGGCCAAGGTGGCGGCGCGGCAATTGGAAGGCGAGGCGGCGGCGGGACTGAAAGTGCTGCGGGAAGGTTTGTTGCAGGTGCTGGTGCATCTGGAGGCCCGCATCGATTTCGCCGACGAGGAGATCGATCCCCTGGAGCGGGAGGGGTTGGTGCGCTCCCTGCGGCAGCTTTCCGGAGAGGTGGCCCGACTGGTTCGTGGCATGCGTTTGGGACAGCGTTTGCAGGAAGGCTATTATGTGGTGGTGGTGGGGCGTCCCAACGTGGGCAAGTCGAGTCTGTTCAACCGGCTGGCCGGGCGGGAGCGGGCCATTGTCTCCGATCAGGCGGGCACCACCCGGGACAGTCTGGAAGTCACTCTGGAACGGAATGGTCTGCTGATCACACTGGTGGATACGGCGGGGTTGCGTCACAGCGACTGTCACATCGAGGCGGAGGGTATGCGACGCACCCGTGAGCATGTCCGTCAGGCCGATGCGGTGTTGCTGGTGGCCGAGGCTCATCGGGGTGTGCTTCCCGAGGATTTTGCCATTCTGGCGGAGGTGCCGGCGGCTTTGCCCCGGCTCTGGGTGTGGAACAAGATGGATCTGTTGGGCGACATACCGCCGTCCGGGCTGCCGGAGGGCCTTGTTTCCTCGTTTGAGGTTCTCCCTGTCAGTTGCCATGACGGATCGGGTTTGGCGAAGCTGGAGGCCCGTCTGGAGGCTTTGTCCAACCAGGGATGCGACGAAGTTTCCGCTCCCCTGATGGTGGCGGCGCGGCATCAGGAGCATTTGGAACGGTTGTCGGAGCGTTTGCAGGAGGCGTTACGGGAGATCGAGCAGGAGAAGTATGAAGAGATTGCGGCCTGGTCTTTGCGGGAGGGGGCGCTGGTGTTGGGTGATATGGTGGGGGAGATTGTGACGGAAGAGATTCTGGAGGGGATTTTCAGTCGGTTTTGTATCGGCAAATGATTTTGTAAAGAGATCTTTTGACTTTCAATATTTATCTTTTAAGTATCAAAAAAAGGAAATGTTCTGTTTTTTGACTTTTATTTTTTAGTTGTTGTTTTTTTTAACAAAAAGATTTTAAGGAAAGTCAAAGGACAGAACATTTTCTTTTTTTGATACTTAAAAGATAAATATTGAAAGT
>JADGAQ010000052.1 GCA_015231925.1 Magnetococcales bacterium | reverse complement strand
GGGGGGGATAATCCCCCCCGGACCCCCGTATAACTGAACAGATACTTTCGTGCAACTCAAACCCAATCAACTCCCCCGACTCTCCCTTCAAGTCCCCTGGCCCCCCCTGATCCTGTTGCACGGACCGGAGGAGGGTCTGGCCCGGGAGACCCTGCACCAGTTGCGACAAACCCTGCTCGGCAACGAAGACGAAACCGTCTTCGATTCCGAAGGGTTGAGCGGCCCGGAACTGGAAACCCCCGATCTGCTGCAGTCCTTGCGACGCAAACCCCTCTTCGCCGCCAAACGGGTGGTCGTGCTGCACCGGGGGGACGAACTGCAGAAAGGCGTTCTGGAAGCCCTGCTGGACTATCTCGCCACCCCGGCCCCCCGCACCGTGCTGATCGTGCTGGCGGGTACCCTGGAAGCCAAAAACCCGCTGCGCAAAGCCATCGATGCCTCCCCAAGCGCCTGGTCCGTCGCCTATTACCCCCTGGAAGGGGCCGCTTTTCGCAACTGGATACGTCAGCGCCTGAACCAGGCCGGTCTGCAGGCGGACGACGCCGCTCTGGAGCTGATGGCGCAACTCTCCCAAGGCAACTCTCAGGGTGCCGAAGCGGAACTGGACAAGCTGGTGCTTTACATGGGTGGCGGCCGCTCCCCGGAACACGGCGGAGAGACATCCAGGAAGGTGGGGGTGGAAGAGGTCGCCGCCATCATGGGCGAAACCGCCCTGCTGGATCCGTTCGGTCTGGCCGGTCCCCTCTTCAACGGCGACGCCGCAACAGCGGTACGAACCCTGGAACGCCTGTTGGCCGGAGGGGAAGAGCCCATCATGCTGCTGGGCGGCATCGCCCGGCGCATCCGGCAGGTGGCGCTGGGTCAGGCGCAGATGCGACAGGGCAAGAGCCCTCCCCAGGTCTTCGCCTCGCTACGCATCTTCTGGAAAGAGCAGGAGGCCTTTCTGAACCAGTGCCAGGGTCTTTCGGACCGGGCGCTGGCCGATGCGCTGCTCGCCTGTCTGGAGGCGGATATCGGTCTGAAAGGGGGAGCCACGGCGGCGGATCAGGTGCTGGAACGCCTGTTTTTCAGGCTGGCGTCTCTTTTGCGGTACGCATCTTCCGCTCCAAAAGCAGAAAAAGCCCCAGCAATCCCGCCATTCCGACTGCCGTCGCCGTAAACAGGGTTCCCTGCCAGGATTCGAAGCCCTCCCCGCCCACCACGGGACCGGTCATGCGCCCCAAAGCCCCCATGGACTGGAACAGCCCCAGGATCAAACCCTGGGAAGCGGCGTCGGCGTTGAGGCTGGCCAGACTCGACAGTCCCGGATTGACCAGCCCCGCCCCGCAGGCCACCAGGCCGAGGGCGAACAGAACCGATCCCCAGCCCTGGCTCCAGGTTCCCAGCAGCAGCAGACCCGTGCCCACCAGGAAAAGCCCGGCGCGAACCAGGCCCTTTTCTCCCAAACGACGCACCAGGGGACGCATCAATCCACCCTGGACGATGACCACCACCATGCCGACGAAGGTGAAAACCCATCCGGTGGTGGTCATGTCCCACCCTTCGTGACGCGAGCCCCACAAGGGCAAAACCACTTCGAAAGCGGCAAAGAAGGTGGTGAACAGACCGGTGCAAAAGCAAACCGCCAGGGCTCCCGGAAAACGGGCCGCATCCCGCCAGGTCTGCCGGGAGAGAGGATGGCTGCGACCGGAAGGGGTGGCGGTGGCGGCCTTGGATTCCGGCAGCCAGAAGAGGGTGCCCAGTCCGTTGAGAAGGGTGACGAGGGCCGCCGCCAGAGGCGCTGCCGCCAAACCCAAAGGCGCCAGAACCCCTCCGAACAGAGGGCCCAGAATGAATCCCAGCCCGAAAGCGGCGCCGATGAAGCCCATGGCCCGGGCCCGTTCTTCCGGGGGGGAGAGATCGGCCATGGCCGCCTGGGCCACGGCAATATTGGCCCCCATGAATCCCGCCAGCCCCCTGGCCAGGAAGAGCATGGGCAGGGAAGCGGCCAGGCCGTAAAGCAGATAGGAGATGGAGGAACCGAAAAGCCCGATAAGCAGAACCGGCTTGCGCCCCACCCGATCGGACAAACGGCCCCAGAACGGGGCGAAGAGAAACTGCATGGCCGAAAAGATGGCCATCAGGGCCCCCACTTCCGCCGGGGTGGCCCGAAACCGGGCATCGCTGGCATAAAGGGGCATCAACGGCAGGACCATGCCGAATCCCAGAAGATCCAGGAAGACGGTCAGAAAAAGCAGCCCCCGGGTGAGACGATTGGACGTGGCAGGGTTCATGGTGCGTTTCGGTCGGTTCCTGGCCTGATCGTTTACAAGAGCGGGGATTATCCCCCCCCTTTCCGGGAGGAGCAAGGCCTGGAAGGAGAGAGTTGCTCAGGGTCAATCGCGAACAGATCACCATGAAGGGGAGTCGGGGGAATCCGTTCGACGTTTTTTCTATTTTGCAATTTTATCGATACATATGAAAAAATTGTTTATGATAGCGGCCATGAATGAAGCCTGAACGGATTCAGAGCGGAAATCCGTTTCGTTTGAAAGAGTTGACGTGAAGTTTGAGTCGAAATACTGCCAGCATCGATGTGATCGAAGGCCATGCCCAATAACCCGATAAAATCCCCTCCCGCCGATGGAACGCCGCATTTGTTTCACCGCAGTCCCCAACTGGGACAGATGCGAGATCCTCTGAATGCCCGCTGGAATCTGGACATCGTCCCGGCATGGGAACAAATTCCCCCCGAACAACAGGATGATAATTCGCCTTCAATTGATTCGGAGGAATTACTACGTCTTATAGACTTTGGGTGCATGAATGAGGTATTTCAGAATTTTCTGGAAGTGGTTGGCCTTCCGGTAGCCATCATCGACCTCAAAGCCCGGGTTCTGGCCTCTTCCCGCTGGCAGAGACTGTGTGTGGAGTTTCACCGGGTCAACGAGGCCACCCTGGCCCGCTGCATCGAAAGCGATACCAGTCTGGCCACCCACATGCAGGCGGGACGCCCCTTCGCCACCTACCGCTGTCGCAACGGTCTCACCGACTGCTCCGCCCCCATCGTGGTGGAAGGTCGGCATGTGGCCAACCTGTTCATCGGCCAATTTCTCCTGACCCCTCCCGACGAAACCTTCTTCAAAGCCCAGCAGCAGGAGTTCGGTTTCGACGCGGAGGACTATTTCAAAGCCCTCTCGGAAGTGCCCATCGTGGCCGAGGAGAAGCTGCCCGACATCATGCGCTTTCTGACCGGTTTCGCCAGTCTGGTGGCCTCCCTGAGTCTGGCCCAGGGACGGGCCCTGGCGGCGCGGAAAGAGGTGGAAAAACAGGTGCGGGAACGCACGGACCAGCTCAACCGCTCCCGCAAGCTGCTGCAACGGGTGCTGGATACCATTCCGGTGGGCGTCTTCTGGAAAGACCTGGAGGGCCTCTTTCAGGGAGGCAACAAGCGTTGGGCCCGGGATGCCGGTCTGCCGAACCCGGCCGCCGGAATCGGCCTTACGGATGAGGAGATGGTCTGGCAACACATGGCCGAAGCCTATCGCGCCGATGACCGGGAGGTGATTCAAAGCGGTCAGGCCAAACTCGATTTCGAGGAGCCGGTCATTCTTCAAGACGGCAAACAGGGCTGGTTGCGCACCAGCAAGATGCCGCTCATCGACGAACACGACCGCATCGTCGGCGTGCTGGGCGCTTACGAAGACATCACCAACCAGAAACAGGTGGAACTGCGTTTGCAGGCTGCCAACCACTACTCGCGCAGCCTGATCGAAGCCAGTCTCGACCCCCTGGTCACCATCAGCGCCGACGGCAAGATCACCGATGTCAACGCCGCCACCGAAAAAGCCACCGGATTCCCTCGGGAGCAGTTGATCGGCAGCGATTTCAGCGACTACTTCACCGAGCCCGATCAGGCCCGCGCCGGATATCAGGAGGTGTTCCGCAAGGGTTTCGTGGTGGACTACCCCCTGGCGATCCGCCATCGGGATGGCCGCATCATGGACGTACTCTACAACGCCTCGGTCTATCGGGACGACAACGGCGCGGTGGCCGGCGTCTTCGCCGCCGCCCGGGACATCACGGAACGCAAACGGGCGGAAAACGATCTGCGTCGCGCCAAGGAGCAGGCCGAAGCGGCCAATCGCGCCAAAAGCGAGTTCCTCTCCAACATGAGCCACGAAATCCGCACCCCCATGAACGCCATTCTGGGCATGGCGGACATGCTCTGGGAGAGCAATCTGGACGCGGAACAGCGCAAGTTCGTGCAGGTCTTCCGCTCGGCGGGCGAAAACCTGCTGGGAGTGATCAACGACGTACTCGACATTTCCAAGATCGAATCGGGCCAACTGATGCTGGAGGATACCCCCTTCAACCTGACCGAGGAGATGGAGGTGACCTGCGAGATCATGGCCCTGCGCGCCCACGCCAAGGGATTGGAGCTGGTGCGCCGCATCAAGCCCGACGTTCCGGATAATTTACAGGGCGATCCGGTTCGCCTGCGGCAGATCTTTCTCAACCTGCTCAGTAACGCCGTCAAGTTCACCGAACAGGGCATGATCCGTTTCGAAGTCGAACGAGCCGAGGCCCCCGACTCCGCCGCAGAGCGGGGAAGGACGTGGCTGGCCTTCACCGTCGCCGATACCGGCATCGGCATCGCTCCGGATCGGCTTTCCACCATTTTCGAAAGTTTCGTCCAAGCGGACAGCTCCATCACCCGCCGTTTTGGCGGCACCGGGTTGGGATTGGCCATCGTGCGCAAACTGGTGGAAAAAATGGGTGGCACCATTCAGGTGGAGAGCCGCCTGAAAGAAGGCACCACCTTTCGCCTGCTCCTGCCCTTCCAGCCGGAACACGAGCATCGTCTGTTGACCCTGCCCGATCTGCGCGGGGTGCGCATTCTGGCGGTGGACGACACGCCCACCAATCTGCTGGTGCTGCGCGAATTCCTGGCTTCGACGGGCGCCGCTCTCGACGAAGCCGGGGACGGACCCACGGCCCTGACCTTGATGGAACAGGCAGTCGCCGGAGGAACCCCTTACGACCTGCTGCTGCTGGACGTGCGCATGCCGGTGATGGACGGTTTCCGGCTGGTGGAATGCTGGCGGGCGGCGCATCTGCCGGGCATGCCCATCATGATGCTGACTTCCGACCACAAGGAGGCGCATTTACGCCGCTGCGAGGAGTTGGGAGTGGAACACTATCTGATCAAGCCGATACGACGTTTCGAGATGGCCCGCGCCATCGAAAAGGGGCTGCATCTGCGCCAGGGCGGCGGAGTAACCACGAAATCACCCGAAATACCCTCCCTGGAAAATCTGTTGCGTCCCAAACAGGTGCTGCTGGTGGATGATTCGGAAGACAATCGTTTGCTGATCCAAACGTATCTCAAAGACACGCCCTGTACGTTGCACGTCGCCGAAGACGGTGCCGCCGCACTGGAGAAGATGCGGGATACGCCCTTGGATCTGGTACTGATGGATGTGCAGATGCCGGTGATGGACGGCTACACCGCCACACGGATCTGGCGACGCCTGGAACAGGAACGCGGACTGGCGCGATTGCCCATTCTGGCGCTGACCGCCTACGCCCTCACCGAGGATATCGCCCACAGCATGGAATCCGGTTGCGACGCCCATCTGGCCAAACCCATCAAGAAAAAGGCCTTGCTGGAGGCCATCGCCCGTTATGCCCGGCCGGATCAGGCTTGAGGATAATCCCCCCTGGACCCTTGCAGACCAGAACAGATACCTGGTTCCATCCGATTTCCCGGTTTTGTAACGTCGATCGTAACAATTCCGCCCCCGCATTGAGCGACATAATCGTGTCAACGGCAAACGGAAAAGTCCCAGGGGTACCCCCTGGACCCCTTGGGGTTGGACGTCAACGGCAAACGGAAAAGTCCCAGGGCGCTGCCCTGGACCCGTCGGGGGGGATAATCCCCCCCGAACCCCCGTATGTTTAAACAGATACCTTCGATCTGACGTAGCGCAAATGAAAAATCCGCCGCCCGGCAGCTTCCCCCTTGCGCTGATAACGGGTGGAAACCCAATCGTCGGGGGCGGGAACCAGGCCGTTCTCTCCCTCCGGGACAAACGCCGTCTGGGCCGCCAAGGTCTCCTGCATGTGCAGGGCATAGTGTTCCCAGTCCGTGGCCAGGGCCAGAACGCCCCCCGGAACCATGCGGGAGGCCAGCACCTGCAGAAATCGGGGTTGGATCAAACGCCGCTTGTGATGCCGCGCCTTGGGCCAGGGATCGGGAAAGAGGATCATCACCCGATCGATGGAGGATGCGGGGAAAAACCGCTGCACCAACGGTTCGGCGTGGTCACACAGCACCCGCACGTTGTTCAACCCCTGGGTGCTGACCCCTTTCAACAAATCGGCAATGCCCTCCCGAAAAACCTCGATGCCCACGAACCGGTCCGCCGGATGCCGTTTTGCCTGATGCAACAAGGTCTCCCCGTGGCCGAAACCCACCTCCAGACACAATTTGGCCATGGCGGGATCGGCGCCCAGGCTCTCCAACAGGCTCTGCCGACTGCTCATTTCCGGCAGCAGGAACGAAGGCAGAACCTCCTCCAGCCACCCCTCCTGGTTGGGCAACAGGCGGCCCTTCTTGCGCCCATGGACTTTGAAACGGTTAACATCGGTTGCATTCATTTGTTTTCCTGATACTTCTCCGCCAGCACCCGATCCATGGTCTCCCCCAACAGGGGAAACCGTTTGCGAAACATGTCGTAGGCGGCATCGGCGAACTGGCGAATTTCGTACTGCGCCTCCGGCTTGCGCCGCAGGTCGAAGAAGTTCATCAGGGAGCGGAAGTTGATGGTCCAGTAAAGATCGGAGTAGACCGAAACCGGCATGGCGTTGCGCAACAGTTCACGCGCCCGCGCCCGATAGGGATTGCGTCCGCCCTGAACCACCGGAATTTCACCCTTCTCTTCCGCCTGGCTCACCCGCTGGCAAACCCGTTCGTACTCGTCCAGGTAGAAGCGGTGCAAAGTCTCCATCAAGGCCTGATACCGCTCCATCTGACCGGCGTCCAGCACCTCGAAGCCGTTCACCGAACGGGCGGCATCGTCGGGAATGTAATAGGCGGTGATGGGTTGACGATAGCGTTGGGAAAATTCGTTGTAGGAGCAGATGCGATGCCGCATCCACTGCCGCAACACGAAGATGGGAGCGATGATGCGCCAGCGGAAATGCACGGTCTCGAAAGGCGTGCCGTGGTTGTGGCGCAACAGGTGGTAGAGCAGATGGCGTTCTTTGTCGGTGAACTCGGAGAGGCTGCTCAACCGCTGACTGGAGGTGGATACACGGGCGGTGTTGATGATGGTGGCCTCGTCCCCCCAGGAGTCTTCCAGCTCCAGAAAACCGAAATTGCCGATCTGCCGGGCGAAATCGGGGTTGACCTGACAACGGCGCCGCATCTCCTCGCGCAGGGTTTCGGTCGCTTCGGTATTGAAGCAACCGGTTTCGGGAGCGGGTGACGACATGGAACGATCTCCTTCCTCAAGGCGGATTCGAGCGGGGAAACTGCTTGGCAAACTGTTGCATCCAGGCGGGAATATCCAATTGCTGGGGACAACGGGGCAGGCAGTCGTTACAGCGGGTACAAGCCTCGGCGCGGTTGCCCGGCATCCAGTTGTCACCCGGACTCATCATTTCATAGCGATATCGGGTGTGAAAGTCCATGCCCAGGGATGTGGCAAGGGTGAACAAACGCAGCATCTCGGGGATTTCGATGGCTTCCGGACAGGGCAAACACTGTCGGCAGGTGGGGCAGCGATCCAGCGGGGAGCGCATGGCCTGTTGCAATCGCAGGTGGATGTCGCGTTCCGTTTCGCCCCAATAAGGGGATGTTTCCAGGCTTTGCCGGTGGATATCCCAGTGGCCCGCTTCGCTCAGGCCGATGGAGAGGGTATGGACCGTGGGCTGGGAGAGCAGCCAGCGTTCGTTGAAGTGGACGGGATGCAGCGGAGCGGTGCGTCGCACCAGTTCCTGAGGCGCATCGTAGAGGCTGCCGCCCTTGTCGTTGGGAGAGATGATGAAGAGACCCATGTTCAGGGCGTTGGCCAGGTCCACGGCGGCGCGATTGCCGGGACGGAAGTAGTAGTAGTGCAGGTTGACGAAATCGAAGCGGTTGCTGGCGATGGTTTGCAGCAGGAGGGGCAGCGGAGCATGGCTGGAAAAGCCGATGGCGCCGATCAGCCCTTCGGCGCGCAGTTTTTCCAGCACCTCCAGGGAGCCGCCGCGTCGCAGGGCCAGATGGCAGCGTTCCGGGTTGTTGAGGCCGTGCAAGGCGAAGAGGTCGAGGCGGGAGACGCCCAGAAAGGTCAGGGACTCTTCCACGGCCTGTCGCATGGCGCGGGGGGATTCGAGGGGTGGGGCCTTGCTCATCAGCCGGAAGACGTTGCGGGCTTGAGGAATGCGGGGCAGTACCTGGCCGATCAGGCGTTCGCTCTTGCCGTAGCCTCGGGCGGTTTCGATGAGGTTGATACCGGCGGAGAGGGCGGTGGAGATCACCTCGTGGGCGTTTTGCAGGCTGTCGTCGGGCAGGGAGTCGTGGGGTTCATCCCAGCCGTGGAGAAAGCGCATGGTACCGAGGGTGAAGACGGAGATGGGGAGACCGGTGCGACCGAACAGACGTTTTTCCATAGGTGCAGCCGATTGTAGAAACATTGCCTGAACTGCCTTTCAATATTTTATCTTTTAAGTATCAAAAAAAGGAAATGTTCTATCCGTTGACTTTTTCCTTTATATTTTCAAAAACTGATAACAAATTAATTTAATTCTACGAAAAATAGAAAGTCAAAGGACAGAACATTTCCTTTTTTTGATACTTAAAAGATAAAATATTAAACAGATTTTGAAAGGATTTTTGGAATGGCATTGACCAAATCCCTGGCCAACAACCCCGCCATGCCCTTCTTCGCCGCCGCATCCCCCGCCGCTCCATGCAACCACACCCCCAGGCGAACGGCACAGCCCACCTCCATACCCTGAGCCAGAAATCCCCCCACTATCCCCGTCAACACATCCCCGCTACCCCCGGCCGCCATGCCCGGATTGCCCGTCTCGTTGATCCAGACCTCCCCCTGAGGCGAGGCGATCACCGTTCCCGCTCCCTTCAACACCACCCAACAGCCCCAATCCGCCGCGCAACGCACGGCCCAATCCAGCCGCGCCGCCTGAATGGTCGCCGCCTGCGTCCCCAACAAACGCGCCATCTCCCCCGGATGCGGCGTCACCACCACCGGCGCGGCATGCTCCCGCACCAGCTCCCGCAACACCTGGTCACTCATCACATTGAGAGCGTCGGCATCCAACAACACCGGCACGTCATAAAAACGCGCCAGGCTCTGCAAAGTCTCCCGAATGGCCATGTTGACCCCCAGGCCCGGTCCCGCAGCCAGCGCCGTGGCCCGAATGCCGCTCTCCATCAGCACCTGGGCCGAACCCTCGCCCAACAACCCCTCCTCCACCGGCAAAGGCCAGGTCATGGCCTCCACCAAGCCGGAAGCGATGATGGCCTGGGCAGGCAGCGGCGAAGCCACCGTCACCAACCCCGTCCCGACCCGCAACGCCCCGGAAGCGGTCAGAATGGCCGCTCCCGTCTTGCCGACACTGCCCGCCACCACCAGCAGATGGCCAAAACTCCCCTTGTGCGCCTCGGCAAACCGGATTGGGGGGGGACACTCCTGCGGTCGGTTGCGATAGACCCGGCAGCCCGGATCCTGCAGATAGGCCTGCGGAATACCAATCGGCACGGTAACGACCTCACCACACCAGGCCGCACCGGGATAGAGCCGATGCCCGATCTTCTCGGCGGCCAGCGCCACGGTCCAGGTGGCTTTCAGGGCGCAACCCGGAATCTGTCCGTCGTCGGAGGAGACTCCGGAGGGGATATCCACCGCCAACACCGGTTTCCCGGAAGCGTTCACCCGCTCGAACAGAGAGGCCAGCAGGCCGGTCACCGGTTTTTTCAACCCGGTGCCGAAAACCGCGTCCACGACGATGCCCGCGTGCAGCAACCAGCCGTCGAATCCACCGGGAGGGGAATCGCCCGTCACCTCCCGCACCACGCCCCCCAGCTTGACGAAGACGTTGTGGTTGACGCCGGCATCCCCTTTGAGGTCGGCCCCTCGTGCAAAGAGCAATACCTGAACCGGCACACCTTCCTGCAGACAACGCCGCGCCACCACGAAACCGTCGCCCCCGTTGTTGCCGGGACCGGCCAGCACCAGCACCCGCGCCGGCACGGCCTCCTTGAGTTTGTCCCGCAACACGGCCATCACCGCCGCCCCGGCGTTTTCCATCAACACCAGCCCCGCCAGCCCCAACTCCTCGATGGTGCGCCGGTCCGCCTCCCGCATCTGGGCAGCTGTTAACAATCGGGTCATCTCTTCCACCTTGCCAAGAGTCGCGCCATTGCCCATCCTTGCCTTCTTTGGGGAAACAGCATATCGCCACCCGTGCGCTCTGTCACCTTCCGTAGATAGACATATCTTCCATGAAAACGAAGTAGAAAACGTGTTACAATCCCAGGTGGGATTTGTTGTGAGCCGAGAATAAGAACGGAGGGTTGTTCATGCCGGAAAACTTTCGAGACGCTGCCCAGCGTCATTTGGGGGACGCTACACAGCTGTTTATAGGAAACCGACTGCCCAACGCCGATCATCTCTTTGGTATTTCAGCGGAATGCGCTTTGAAAGCAATTATGCAAGGTCTGCACATGTCTCAGCCAGGATTACCACCAAAGGTTCATATGTTCAAATTATGGTCTGCACATAACAAGCTAGTTAATCATTATCAGCCTCAACTAAATGCTCCAGCTAATATGTTTAACAATTGGAGCGTTGAAGATCGTTATCTGGCCTCAACTGATCAAAAGTTCATCCATGCAACGGTTGCAAGCCATCAAAAAGCCGCCAATGATATTATGAATGTATTGACCCAGGCGCTACTGGATGGTGTTGTGAAATGAATACCACTCCGATTCTTTTTGTCCAGGCTCTGGAAACAGCCACTTCCGTTTGCCTGGAATCTCTCCTCCTGGACAAGACAGACATCACCCTCGTCCGGGATCTCTGGGGACGTATCCGGATTCTGCTTCCCGCAAATATCGGAACCTTCGCCCCACACGACGAGGAACTCGCCAGCCAGCTCACCGATCGTCTGGGTTCTTACGGATATCCTGCGGAACAGATGATCCTGTTTGCCAGCGAGTTGTTACCAGACAGCATCTCCTTGACGGAAGATCGACGCCTGATCCAAAAGAAAAAAGACCACTCCCTTTGGTTGCTCGACCGCCAAATTATCGGACAGGATTGGGATAAAGGCCCAATCGAGCGTACCACTCGAACCAATCGCGTCACGTTTTTCGGCATCAAGGGCGGCGTGGGACGTTCTACCGCCTTGACCATCTGGGCTTGGCACTTGGCCAACCAAGGCAAACGGGTATTGATTTTCGACTTCGATTTGGAATCTCCCGGCATCAGCAGTACACTTCTGCCCCAAAAACATCTGCCGGATTTCGGTATTGTGGATTGGTTTGTGGAAGATGCCGTCGGCCAAGCCCAATGGATTGAAAATGAGATGGTTTCTACCAGTCCTCTTTCGCACGGACTGACTGGAAAAATCCGTATCGTCCCAGCCTATGGTACCAAAACCGGGGATTACTTGCCCAAACTGAACCGGTGTTACTTCGATTTCTCCGCCACAGGGGCTTGCCCCTGGGGAGATCGTGTCGAACACCTGGTGCAACATCTGGAGGAACAAGAAAACCCCGAAGTGATTTTTTTAGACAGCAGGGCCGGTCTTCACGATATTGCCGCTCATCTGATCACCCGCATGGGTGCATTGACATTACTTTTTGCAATCGATTCGGCACAAACCTGGTCTGCCTACAGTCTGCTCTTTCAGCATTGGAAAGGACATTCCCAACTCGGAGCTTTTCGCGAAAAGTTGCAAATCGTGGCTGGCATGATTCCGGAAACAGGCAGAGCGGCCTATATGAAACGCTTCCGGGAACATGCCTGGGATCTTTTCCGGGACAACCTCTATGAGGTGGAAGAAGATGTCAATCGGGGCGCTTTCAACTTCGACCTGAAAGCCGACGATGCTCCGCATTCCCCTTTGTTGGTTTTCTGGCATCGCGCCTTGCAGGAGTTCGACCCGACAAACCCCGAATTCGGACTGGATGAGCAAACGGCTTCGGAGGCTCTTGGTCTTTTCATGAAACAGGCGAACAATCTGGTTTTCCTTAATGACTAGTTACCGTTTCCCGAAAGCAATTCTTGACCAGATCCGACTGGCACTGCCGGAAGAGACCTCCCTGTTCGGAGACAGACCCCGCTTCCCCACCACCTACCTGCCAGCCGGTCACGCCAAGGCGTTGCACCCGGACAACATGCTGGTCGTGGGTATGCGCGGCGTCGGGAAAAGCCATTGGTACCAGGCGCTGCAGGATGGCGCACAGCGAACCCTCATCGGGAAAAACTACTCCCGATCCGGACTTTCCGAACAGACGATTGTTTCGGTCGGTTTCGGAGAAACAATCTCACCGCACGACTATCCCGGAAAAGATTCCCTGGCAAAGCTGACCGATGCACTAGAGACCCGACATATTTGGAGGACGATCGTCCTTACCCATCTGGCACGGTGCCACCAGCCGGAAAGCCCTCTTGGGCAACTCGAAACGTGGACGCAGCGTATCGACTGGATACAAGAACATCCCGAGGAGATGGAACAACTCGTCTGCGGAACAGACACGATGCTGGAGCAGAAGGGTGTTCACCATTTGATCCTCTTCGATGCCCTGGACCGCTCGGCAGACGACTGGCAATCGATGCGGAAACTGGTCAAAGGCTTGTTGCAGACCCTGCTGGAATTTCGCACCTGCCGACGCATCCGACTCAAGGCTTTTCTACGTCCGGATCATCTGGAGGATCCTTCGGTAACCGCTTTTCCGGATGCTTCCAAAGTCAGCTTGAACGCGGTAAATCTCTCCTGGCGCAATCACGAGTTGTTCGGACTTCTCTGGCAATATCTGGCCAATGCGGAGGAAAATCACCTTTTCATACAGGGGTGCCAGGAAGGTTTCGGCATTGGGTGGTCTTCTCAGCATGGAAGGCGCGAGGTTCCGGAAGCGCTTCGCAACGATGAACAAATGCAACGAAAAGTCTTTCATGCCCTGACGGGTCCTTTCATGGGAGAACATCCCCGACGAGGTTTTCCCTATACCTGGGTTCCGAACCACCTGGAAGATACGGCACAGCAAGTCTTTCCCCGCAGCTTTCTCGCCGCCTTGAGATACGCCGCCGACAACGATGGCGTGGACGAATATCCCTACGCCCTGCACTACGAAAATATAAAGAAAGGGGTTCGGAATGCCTCGAGAATTCGCATTCAGGAGATGCAGGAAGACTATCCTTGGATTGAACCCCTGATGCGCCCTCTTGCAGGTTTCGCCGTACCCTGCCCTTTCGAAACCCTGGCCGCTCGATGGGAAAGGGAGGACGTATTGAATTCATTGCAGCAGGAGATGGACGCAACCCGTGAAAAAGCCCCCCCGCCCCACATCGGGGAGGGAACAAGCGGGGTGCGCAAGGACTTGGAAAACCTCGGCTTGTTCGGGCGTCTCTCCGACGACCGGGTGAATATGCCGGATATCTATCGGATCGGTTACGGTCTTGGACGGCAGGGGGGCAGGATCAACTACGACGCCCTGCTGACCGAACTGTTTGGTTGATCGATCTTCCGAGAGAAACCTGGAACAACGAGGTGCTTTTTTTCCGGTCTTCCTTGAGTCAATTGCAAAACCGGAAAGTAACGGGCAAATATGATCTAAATAAATAATGAACGAAAAGTCAAAATAACAGAACATTTTTATTTTTTGATACTTAAAAGATAAAATATTGAAAGTCAATAAAATTAAAACATAGTCTTGCTTGGCTGCGGGAGTTTTGCAACTCCCTCCCTTGCCAAGTGGCGCGTCAATGCCCATCCTCTCCTCTTTTTCTCCCAATCAGCCTATCGCAACAGGTGGTTCATGTCACCCGTCATCCAGGCGGAAGGGCTATACAAATACTATCACGGCAAGGCCGTGGTGGCGGGGATCGCCTTCGCGGTGCAGCCTGGCGAGTGTTTCGGCATTCTGGGCCCCAACGGCGCCGGGAAAACGACCACCCTGCGCATGATCACCGGACTGACCCCCGTGGATGCGGGACGTCTGGAGGTCTTCGGCCTGCCCATGAGCCCGGAACAGCGGGCCGTCACCCAACGCCTCGGCGTGGTGCCCCAGGACGACAGCCTCGATCCCGATCTGACCGTCTTCGAGAATCTGCTGGTCTACGGACGCTACTTCGGCCTCTCGGAAAAACTCATCCGACAGCGCATTCCCGAGCTGCTGGCTTTTGCCCAGTTGCAGGATCGCCGAACCGCCACGGTGCGCGCCCTCTCCGGCGGCATGAAACGCCGTCTGGTGCTGGCCCGCAGTCTGGTGGCCGATCCCGAACTGGTGGTTCTGGACGAACCCACCACCGGACTCGATCCCCAGGCGCGCCACCTGATCTGGGAACGCCTGCTCTCCCTGCGGCGCAAAGGCATCACCCTGCTGTTGACCACCCACTACATGGAAGAGGCCGCACGCCTTTGCGACCGAATCCTGGTCATGGACGAGGGCCGCATCCTCGACCTCGATACACCGGAAGAGCTGGTGATCAAACATGTGGAATCCTCAGTGGTGGAGATACGCCTGTGTTGCGGCGGCAATCCCGATCCGGAAGAGATGCGCCATCTGCCGGCCCGATTGGAATCGGTGGGCAGTTCGCTCTATTGTTACACGGAAGATCCCCCGGCCCTGCTCGCCTTCCTGCAGCATCGCCACGATCTGACGGTCACGGCGCGCCCCACCAATCTGGAAGATGTCTTCCTGCGCCTGACCGGGCGGGATTTGAGGGATTGAGGATATATTCTTTTGACTTTCAATATGTTATCTTTTAAATATCAAAAAAGGAAAATGTTCTATCTGTTGACTTTCCTGTCATCATTTATTTGGCTTTTCCAAGCCAACTTAAAAAAGTTTTGCAACTGACTCAGCAAACAAAAAATAAATTCAAAGGATAGAACATTTTCTTTTTTTACTATTTAAAGGATAACATATTGAAAGTCAAAATATCCCAGCCGGGTTGCGGGCGTTCTGCAACACCCTGTTGAATTGGAAATGGACATGCACCATCACTTTTCCATGCCCTCCTGGCGCTTTCTTCAGGTCTGGCGACGCCATTTTCTGGTGTGGCGCAAAACCCTGTGGGCCTCGTTGGCCGGAAACCTGGGGGAACCCCTGCTCTACATCGCCGGCATGGGACTGGGACTGGGCACCTTCGTCGGCACCCTGGACGGCATGCCCTACCTCCTCTTCGTCGGCGGCGGCATCCTGGCCGCCAGCAGCATGAACACCGCCACCTTCGAAGCCTTTTACGGCGGGTTCACCCGCATGACCCGACAAAACACCTTCCACGCCATGCTGGTCACCCCCCTCGACACCGCCGATATCGTGGCCGGCGAGGTGGCCTGGGCCGCCAGCAAATCCCTGCTCGCCGGGAGCGCCATCTTTCTGGTGGGCGCTCTCCTGGGAGCCTTTCCCGGGCCTTACGCCATCCTGGCCCTGCCGGTGGTGCTGCTCTCGGGTCTGGTCTTTGCTGCGCTGGGCATGGTGGTGGTGGCCATTTCACCGGGTTACGAGTTCTTTCCCTACTACTCCACCTTCGTCATCACCCCCATGTTCATGTTTTGCGGAGTCTTCTTCCCCCTCTCCGGAATGCCGGAACCTCTGGCCACGGCAATCTACTGGCTGCCCCTGAGCCATGTGGTGGCCCTGATCCGCCCCCTGACCATCGGCGCCTGGCCCAGCGATATCCTTTTGCACCTGGCTCTGCTCCTGGGCTACTTCCTGGTGGCCTTTTACTGGGCGGTGCGCCTGGTCAAACGGCGTATCCTGGTCTGATGTCCTGGCTCCTCTGGGCCTTCGCCCTGGCGCTGCTGGAGTCGGGCAAGGATCTGAGCGGCAAACGGGCCATGGCCGCCGGGCTCTCCCCCCTGCTGGTCACCTGGAGCTCCATGCTCTTCTCCCTGCCCTTCATGGCCCCCTCCGCCTTCCTGGCGGCTCCCCCCGATCACCCCTGCTGGTCCGACGGACACTTCTGGTTCTTCGTCATCAGCAGCGGCCTGCTCAACGCCCTGGCCTTCCGCTGGTACATGGAAGCCATCCACCTCGACGGCCTCTCCCGTACCGTGCCCCTGATCACCCTCACACCCGCCTTTCTGCTGATCACCTCCCCCTTGATGGTGGGGGAACACCCCTCCCACTCGGGAGCCTGGGGCGTCCTGCTGCTGGTCATCGGCACCTGGATGCTCAACCGCTCCCCGGAGCAACCCTGGTCCCTCTCCGCCTGGTGGCAGGCCTTTCGCGACCGCAAGGGCTTCCGACTCATGCTGCGGGTGGCCCTGCTGTGGAGCGTTACCGCCAACATCGACAAACTCGGCATCGCCCACGGCCCGCCCCCCGCTTTCGGACTGGCCATCTTCGCCGTCATGTCCGTTCCCGTCAGCATCGCCGCCTGGCGTCAGTCCGCGCAGCACCCGCCGGGCCGATACCTGCGCTGGTCCCTGGCCCTGGGCCTGCTCAACGCCGCCAGCGTCCTCTGCCACATGACCGCCCTGGCCATGACCCAGGTGCCCTATCTGATCGCCATCAAACGCTCCAGCACCCTCTTCACCGTTCTCCTGGCCGGACACTTCTTCGGGGAGAGCCACACCCGGCAACGCCTCGCCGCCGCCGTCACCCTCTTCGCCGGAATGGTGCTGATCCTGGTGGGATAGTTTGTCGCGCTCCCTCCCGGCCACGGTTTACCAGGAAGGCAAAATAGGCTATGTTGACAAACGGCGTGGGGGAAATACCGTGGAAACGCCGGTGCAATGTGGGCTATACTTCCAGGGCTGCAGTCTGGCACGCGACGCCACGATGCGGAACGATCCAACCAATCAGCACTTCGAGGGATGGAAAATGGCAGAGATTTTTTCGGACGCCTGGATGAAACGGTTCGGCGAGGAGTGGAACAAGGAGCCCGAACTGGGCGATGCCTTGGCCAAGATCGGATTCACCTCCACCATCGCCTACGGCTTCGACGAAGAAGACAATCCTCGCGGCATCATCGTGGTGGAACAGGGCAAGGTCACCTCCGCCGGCGCCTATCGGGGTGAGAACGTCAACTGGGACATGCGGGCCAGCAAAGAGAGCTGGACCGGATGGATGGCCAAGCCGCCCGGAATGATGGGTCTCGGCATGGCCTATACGGCCCGCAAGCTGAAATTCAAGGTCGGGGACTACGGCGCCATGGTCAAGGATCCCCGCATGGCGGGACCCTTCATCAAAAGCTTCTCCGTCATGGGACGCGCCGGCTGACGGTTCGTACCCCTTAAGGCCTGCGGGTTCCGAGCGACGGAACCCGCAGACCCCGTTGTCCGCCACCCCTGCCCGCGAGGAATCGTTCGGCATGTTCAGGAAAAGATCTTCTCTCGTGACCCTTTCCGTACTGCTGTCCGGCTGGCTGGCGACCTCGGTCGCGGCCGCGCCCGCCGATCTGTCCGGTCAGGCAGTCATCACCGTCGAAAACAGCCCCATCGGATCAACCACCACCCTCGGCGGAACCGTTGTTCCCATTCGGGAAGTGGCCTTTTCGGCGCAAATCCCCGGACGGGTCAACTTCGTGGCCGGCATGGAAGGGGATTGGTTCCGTCGCGGAACGGTGCTGGTGGCCATCGACGACGAGGATCTGGTGGCCAAGCGCAAGGCCGCCTACGCCGCCATGATGAATGCCGACGCCTCCCTGCGCAACTCCAGGGTGCAGTACACCCGCCAGGTCTTCAACGGTCCCGACATGGCCAACAACATGGGCATGACCATGCCCAAGCTGATGGATCAGTGGATCTCCAAACCCATGGCGGACATCTCCGGAACCGAAAATCCCGAACTGAACCGCCGGGCGCAGATTTTCGACCAGGGCACCCGCATCGACCAGGCCCGCAGCGCCCTGATGCAGGCCCAGGCCCAGCTCCAGGAACTCGACGCCAAGTTGCGCGACACCAAATCCCTGGCCCCCTTCTCCGGGGTCATCGTGCGCAAGACCGTCGAAATCGGCGACACCGTGCAACCCGGCATGCCCCTGTTGAGCTTCGCCGACACCCGTCAGTTGCAGATCAAGGTGGAGATTCCCGCCCGGCTGATGCCCGGCATTCGCAAGGGCATGACCATGCCGGCCAAGCTCGACGTGGGCAACACCCGCATCGATACCCGGGTCTCCCAGATTTACCCCATGGCCGATCCCCAGCGCCATACGGTGACGGTCAAGCTGGATATGCCCGCGGAAGCCCCCGGCGGACCCGGCATGTACGCCGAGGTCTCCGTTCCGGACGTTTCCACCCCGGTGGAAAACCTGCCCACCATCCCCAAAACGGCGGTTCTGTGGCGGGGCAGTTTGCCGGCGGTCTTCGTGGTGAGTCAGTCGAGCAACCCGGAACTGCGCATGATCCGGTTGGGTGGTTTCATCGATGACCGCACCGTCAGCGTCCTCTCCGGCCTGAAAACCGGGGAACGAATCCTGGCCGCTCCCTCCGGCGCGCTGGTCTCCGATTGGGACAAGCCGGGAGCCATGGGCAATGCACCCCAGGCTCCCCAGTGACCGGCTGAACTGACCTCGGCGGCCATGAATCCGGGAGATCCTCCGACCCTCGGGATGATCTCCCATACCGAGCAACCCTTGCGCACTGACGATCATGACCAGCAAGCCTGATCAAAAAGGTTCCAAAGGCCCCACCGCCATAACCCTGACTCACAATCTGGGCGTGGCCGGCAATATGGCCAAGGCCTTCATCCACTCTCCCCTGTCGCCGCTCTTTCTGATCGCCTGTCTCGCCATGGGCATCATGGGGCTGGTCTTCACGCCGCGACAGGAGGATCCCCAGATTTCGGTGCCCATGGTGGACATCTTCGTCCAATACCAGGGCGCATCGTCCGAACAGGTGGCCACCCTGGTGGCGGACCCCCTGGAACGGTTGATGAGCGAACTCTCGGGGGTCAAACACGTCTACTCCGCCTCCATGCGCGGCATGGCCATGGTCACGGTGGAATTCGACGTGGGCCAGAACATGGAACAATCCCTGGTCAAGCTCTACGACCGGCTCCACTCCAACATGGACAGGATTCCGCCGGGAGTGCAACCTCCCCTGGTGAAGCCCAAAGCAGTGGATGACGTGCCCATCGTGGCCCTCACCCTCTGGTCCAACGACGCCGACGACAGCGCCCTGCGCACCCTGGCCATGGATGTGTTGCAGCGCATCAAGGAGGTGCCCGATACCAGCCAGGGCTTCGTGGTGGGCGGACGCACGGAGCAGATTCGCATCGAAGTCTTTCCCGAACGCCTCTCCGGCTACGGCATCAGCCTCGATCAGATCGCCAACACCATCCAGACCGCCAACAGCGAACAGGGGGTGGGCTCGGTGGAGTCCGGCAGCGTCGGGTTCAAGGTCTTTACCGGCGCCTTTCTGAAAAATGCCCACGACATCTCCCGACTCGTGGTGGGCACCCGTTTCAACATGCCCATCTACGTCGGTGACGTGGCCCGGGTTTACGGTGGTCCCGAAGAGACCAAACGCCTCGCCACCTACTATACCGGACCCGCTTACGAGGGCGGTACGCCTCCTGCCAACGCCGCCCCCTCCGTCACCATCGCCATCGCCAAGAAGGCCGGCTCCAACGGCGTCACCGTGGCCCGCAACATCCTGGAGAGAGTGGAAAGCCTCAAGGGCCGCCTCATTCCCAACAACGTCTACGTCTCCGTCACCCGCAACTACGGCGAAACCGCCAACGAAAAGGTCAACGAGCTGCTCTTCAAGCTCTTCGTGGCCACCATGGCGGTCACGTTGCTGGTCTGGTTCTCCCTGGGCCTGCGTCCGGCCATCGTGGTGCTGATCGTCATTCCGGTGGTCATCCTGATGACCGTCTTCGCCGCCTGGCTCATGCACTACACCATCGACCGGGTCAGCCTCTTCGCTCTGATCTTCTCCATCGGCATCCTGGTGGACGACGCCATCGTGGTGGTGGAAAACATCTACCGCCGCTGGCTGATGCAAAACAGTTGCTGCTTCTCGATTTCGGTGGATGCGGTGCGCGAGGTGGGCAACCCCACCATCCTGGCCACCTTCACCGTCATCGCCGCCCTGCTGCCCATGGGATTCGTCTCCGGCATGATGGGGCCCTACATGGAACCCATTCCCGCCCTGGGCTCGGTGGCCATGCTCTTCAGCCTGCTGGCCGCCTTCGTCTTCACCCCGTGGCTGGCACAGCTCATCAAACCCAGCATGAAGGTGCTGCTACACTCCTCCGAACGGGAACATCGCCAGGCGGACCGCCTGGAAGGCTTCTACCGGAAAATCATTCCGCCCCTGATCCACAGCCCCTTCAAAGGCTACGCCTTCCTCTTCTCCCTGGTCGGGCTCTTCGCTCTGTCGCTGCTGCTCTTCTACACCACCAGCGTCACGGTCAAGATTCTGCCCCTGGACAACAAACCGGAATTCAACGTGGTCATCAACATGCCGGAGGGAACCGCTCTGCCCAAGACGGTCAATCTGGCCCAGCGACTGGCGGAGGAGCTGCGCCGCCAGATTCCCGAAGTGACCGCGCTGCAGACCTATGTGGGCACCGCCTCACCCTTCAACTTCAACGGTATGGTGCGTCACTATTATTTACGGGAAGATCCCTGGATGGGCGATATCCAGGTTCAACTGGTGCATAAGTCCAAGCGCAAGCGCACCAGCCACGACCTGGCGGTTCTGGCCCGCAACTTCCTGACCCCCATCGCCAAGGAGGCGGGAGGGCGGATTCAGGTGGTGGAGATGCCCCCCGGCCCACCGGTGCTGCAATCGGTGGTGGCGGAAGTCACCGGACCCGACGATGCCACCCGCCGTCGCGTGGCCGCCGACATGACGGCGATGTTCGCCAAAGCCGAAAGTATCGTGGACGTGGACAACTACATGGAGGATCCCTACGAGATCTGGCGCTTCGAGGTGGATACCGAAAAGGCCGTGCGCCGTGGCGTCTCGGTGGATGCCGTCAATCGCAACCTCGGCATGGCCATGGGTGGGTTCAAACTGGGTGACGTGAAGCGTGGCAACGTGTTGGAGCCCACCTACATCGTCATGCAGGTGCCTTTGGAAGTGCGGGCACAGATTTCCAGCCTCTCCGACCTGCCCATCGCCACGCCGACGGGAACGACCATTCCCCTGGGAGAGCTGGGGCGTTTCGTGCGGGATTATCACGATTCCGTCATCTATCACAAGGACCTGCGCCCGGTGGAGTACGTCACCGGCGAGGTGGTCGGACGCCTTGACGCCCCCATCTACGCCATGAGAGAGGTGGAGGATCTTTTGAAGTCCTACAAGACGCCGGACGGGACCACCATGTCCGGCCATTACATGGGGCCTCCGGGCAGCTACTCCCATCCCGCCTTCGAATGGACGGGGGAGTGGACCGTCACCTACGAGACCTTCCGCGACATGGGCATCGCCTTCATGGCGGCGTTGATCCTGATCTACATGCTGGTGGTCTGGGAGTTCGGCAACTTCATTCTGCCCGCCATCATCATGGCGCCCATTCCCCTGACCCTGATCGGTATCGTTCCGGGTCACTGGCTGCTGGATGCCAAGTTCACCGCCACCTCCATGATCGGCTTCATCGCTTTGGCCGGCATCATCGTGCGCAACTCCATCCTGCTGGTCGACTTCTCCCAGCAGGAGATTTTGCGTGGCACCAACGTCCTGGATGCGGTCATTCTCTCCTGCAAGGCGCGTACCCGTCCCATCCTCATCACCGCCCTGGCCCTGGTGGCCGGTTCCAGCGTGATTCTCTCCGACTTCATCTTCCAGGGCATGGCCATTTCGCTGCTCTTCGGCGCCATGACCTCCACCCTGTTGACCCTGGTGGTGATTCCGTTGGGCTGCATCAGCGCCAAACACGCCTTCGCCACGGTGCCCGATCCCGACGGCGTCCATCCCGACGTGATGGATACCTCTCCGGAACGGACCGCCAAACGGGAGGCCGAACTGGCCATGAGCAAAGAGGGGGTGGCCCACATCATGGGTAAACCCTCGGGTGCCGCCAAGGCCAAGGCCTTCCTGGCCCGCTACAACAAATCCAAGCTCCCGGTTGTTCCGGAAGTCGAGATCGTCGAAGCCATCATCGAAGAGACTCCGCCACCTGTGACGGCACATCCCTCCCCGGTCCTCCCGGCGGAAATGCCTGTTGACGTGGAACCGACGCCTGTCATGCAGGAGGCTTCGGCTCTTCCGATCCAGCCTGCACCCCCCGTAACCCAACCACCCGCGCCTCAGCCCGCGCCCGTGGTGCAGCCTCAGCCCGCGCCCGTGGTGCAAGCGCCTCAGCCCGCACCCGTGGTGCAAGCGCCTCAGCCCGCACCCGTGGCTCCGCCTCAGAACGCTTCGCCTCCTGTGGCCCCGCCCGTTCCGGCCATTCCGCCTGCCGCTCCGGTGGTTGCACCGAAAGTGACCCTCGGAACAGCGTCTCCTGCGCCCGGAGCCGTGACGGAAGAGGCCAAGAACCCCGTTGCCTCCTTCTCCCCTTCGGCCCTGCAGCGTCGTCGCGGCATTCGTCTCAAGCCAGGTGGCGCAGAGGGCTCTCAGGAACCTGAGGAATCATGATGTCCAGGCCCCTCTTCTCTCCTGTCCGAGTTGGCAGCAGGTTGCTTTCACTCGGGTTTCTCACCCTGACCTGTCTTGCTGCCGCACCAGGGTATGGGGAGGAGGGCTGGCGCAACACTCCCCCCGAATGGGGAGGTGTTTCGGCCTCCCCTTCCGGATCTTCCCGAGGGGGGTATCCTTCGCAACGGCCAAACACCTCAACGGGCACTCAATCTCCTGGTTACCCTTCCGCCAACCCGGCTTACGGCAACAGGGATTCCTGGAACCGCGACACGGGGGGACGCCGGCCTGCCGATTATCCCCCGCCTTCCCGGGATTGGGGTCAATCCCCGGATCGTAATCCGTATGGCCAGCCTGCTCCCGCAGAAGGCAATGCCTATCCTGCGCCATATGGCGGCGGTTACGGATCACGGGGAGGCAGTTCTCCGCGCGGGGGTTCCGCTCCGGGTGGGGCTTATGAGCCGTCGGGGAGTGGCTACGGTTCGCCTGGGGGGGGGTATGGCCCCGAACGGGGCTATGGAGGAGAGCGGGGACTTCCGCCGGAGAGAGGGCCTACTTCGGAAAGGGGTGGGTATCCCCGGGAGGAGTATCGGCCATCTTATGGGGAACCTGCTTATCCGGAGCGGCGTTACGACGTTCCGCCGGGGGGCGGTTATTCCCCGGAGCGGGGATCCCCGGAGCGTGGTTATGGCGGCCAACGGACCGGGGAATATCCCGAACGGGGCTTTTCGGATGAAGCCTACAGGGGTGGTGGATCGGCTTCTCCGCCGCCTCCGCTGGAAGATGATCCCGAGGACCGGCCTCCTCCGTGGGCACGCAACTATCAGGCGTGGCAGGAATCCCAGGGCAAGCGGGGCGGGGGCAGCGGAACACCGCCGCCTTCCGGTGGGCATCAATGGGGTTCGCCACCTCCCAACAGTGGTTACAATTCGAACCCGTCGGGCCATCCCTCGCGCAACGGGGGTTTCTCCTCCGGCATGACGGGTAGTCCGCTTCAGGAACCGATACCTCCCCGCAATCCGCAGTCTCCTCAAGAAAACCCACCCTCCCCGCCGAATGGTCCTGATAAGGGATCTTCCCCGGGAGATGGGGGCAACGGCGCCAAACCGTAATTCCATTTCTGTTTCATTCGTTCATTAATACGGGGGTCCGGGGGCGATTATCGC
>JADGAQ010000051.1 GCA_015231925.1 Magnetococcales bacterium | reverse complement strand
CCTGTTGGAGCGATTGCGGGAACATGAGCACGGCGTCCTCATGTTCCTGAACGATCCCCAGGTTCCATTCTCGAACAATCAGGCCGAAAACGACCTCCGGATGACCAAGGTCCACCAGAAGATCTCCGGCTGCTTCCGCTCCCAGGATGGCGCCGCCGTCTTCTGCCGCATCCGCAGCTTCCTCTCCACCTGCCGCAAAAACCGCGTCTGTGCAACCCAGGCACTCAAAGACCTGTTCCAGGGTAAATGGCCGAATTTCATGACGGCTCCCTGACCACGACTCCCACCTCACTTCAGCCCCCTGTCAGGCTACGCGGGAGGGGTGGTGAATAGTTACGAAGAACGTAAACCCGCTTTCCCGCCGGAGTCACCTTCATGCCAAAGCCTGTCACCTCCGAATCCCACAGGAACACATCGGCTTCCCCTGGTGCCAGGGAGTCAACCAACCGCTAGCAATCATGATGTTCCTTGGTGGGGATGGCCCACAAGGCACTATTCTGTTTCTTTCCTTTGCGGGAAGTGCTATTTTTCCGGGTGATTTTTACGCGAAACGCTGTCTTTGGTCCGGGAGGGAAATGATGAGCGGGAAGAAAGAGAAGAAGGCGGGTAAGTCCAAGAAGGATGCCAAGGTCCAATCGCTGAAAAAAGAAGTGAAAAAGTTCCACAAGCAGGTCAATGATCAGTTGGACCAGCTCTCCAATCGCCAGGCGGCCGTTTTGCGCAAGGTGTCCAAGGGGACTCCCGAAGCGGCGTAATCGCCGCGACGGCCCGGTGGGCGCGTCTTTTCGATGCGTGCGGGGGCAGTTCGCTGCCTCCGCGCACGCCCTTTTGATACCCCCTCCGAAATGCTCCGGGGTTTACGCGCGTGCAGGGAATCGCCTATCTCTTTCAGGGTTTCAAGCTGCTGCTCCAGCCCGGTTTGCGGGGTTATGCCCTCGTTCCGCTGCTGTTGAACACGTTGATTTTCGCCCTGCTCTCCCTGGAAATCTACCACTGGGGGCGGCAACTGGCCAACGACTGGCTGGCGACCCTGCCTTCCTGGCTCTCTTTTCTGCAGGGACTGCTCTGGCCGCTGCTGATGGCGATCATCCTGCTGGTGATCTGGTATTTCTTCTCCCTGGTGGGCAACCTTCTGGCCGCCCCCTTTCAAGGCCTGCTCTCCCAGGCGGTGCAACGGCACCTGACCGGATCGGCAGCCGAAGAGGCCTGGGATTGGAAGGTGTTTCTGCGTACCCTGGCGCCCATCCTCCTGTTGCAGGTGGCCAAGATTCTGCGCAGCCTGCTGTGGACGGCGCTCTTCCTGGTGCTGTTCCTCATTCCCGGCGTCAATCTGGTCGCGGGTCTGCTGTGGCTGGCCTTTTCCGCCTGGTCCCTGGCCGGGGAGTATGCCGGATACCCCATGGACAACAACGGCCTCTCCCCTCGGGAGCAGCGGGCCCGTCTGCGCCGCCATCCCTTCTCCACCCTCGGTTTCGGTTTCGCCGTCCTGCTGGGCACCCTCATCCCCGTGCTCAACTTCATGATCATGCCGGTGGCCGTGGCCGGAGCCACCCTCTTCTGGGTCAACGAGCTGCGACCCGAACAAAAACCCCCTTCGGCCTGATGTTCAGGGATATCTAAAGAGTTCTTTTCCTGCTATCGTGCCCCTGTTCCACACGTCAAGGGGAGATCGGGCATGGGGCATGGCGCCTTTCATCTGTTGAGACAACGCCGTTTTCTGCCGCTTTTCGTGGCGCAGTTTTTCGGCGCGGCCAATGACAACCTCTTCAAGAACGCTCTGGTGATCCTGGTGGTCTACCGCCTGGGAGAGTCCTCCGGCATGGAGCCGCAGCTCCTGGTGACCGCAGCCGCCGGATTGTTCATCCTGCCATTTTTCCTCCTCTCCGCCACGGCGGGACAACTGGCCGACCGCTTCGAAAAAAGCGGCCTGATCCGCCTCATCAAGGGGGTCGAGGTGGTCATGGCCCTGTTGGGAGGCTGGGCGCTGCTCAGCGGATACGTTCCGGGACTGTTGCTGGTCCTGTTTCTCTTCGGCGCCCACTCCACCTTTTTCGGACCCCTCAAATACGCCATCCTGCCCGAGCATCTGCCGCCGGAAGAGTTGATCGGCGCCAATGCCCTCATCGAAGGCGGCACCTTTCTGGCCATTCTTTTCGGCACCATCGCCGGAGGCACCCTGATTCTCGCGGAGTCGGGGCCGCTGTGGGTTTCGGGGCTGATGCTGGCCCTGGCGTTTTCGGGCCTGCTGGCCGGTTATCAGGTGCCCCGCGCCCACGACGGACAGACCTCGGTCGTCATCGATTACCACTTCCTGCGCCAGACCGGACGCCTGATCGCCCGGATCCACTCCCGCCGCGACCTGTTTCTGGCGGTGTTGGGCATCTCCTGGTTCTGGTTGGTGGGCGCCACCTACCTGGCCCAGTTTCCCGCTTTCGCCAAGAATGTCCTCCATGCCGACGAGCAGGTGGTCACCTTGATGCTGACCCTCTTTTCCGTGGGCATCGGGGCCGGTTCGGTGCTGTGTGGCCGGCTGCTGGGCGGGGAGATTTCCGCCCGATTCGTGCCCGTCGCCGCGGTGGGCATGACTTGCTTCTCCTTCGACCTCTGGCTGGCAACCCATGCGGTGGGTCAGGCCGAAGGGGCGCTGACGGGTCTCGGGGCTTTTATGAGCCAGCCCGCCAACTGGCGCATTCTGCTCGATCTGATGCTCCTGGCCTTGTGCGGCGGGATCTACATCGTGCCTCTCTATACCATCCTGCAGACCCGTTGCGACGAGAGCGTGCGGGCCCGGGTCATCGCGGCCAACAACGTTCTGAACGCCGCCTTCATGGTCGTTTCGGCCCTGGCGGGCTGGGTGATGCTGGCCAAGGGCTTTACCATTCCCCAGATTTTTCTGGCCATCGCCCTGGCCAATCTGCTGGTGGCGGTGATCATCTGCGGCCTGCTGCCGGATGTGGTGCTGAAGGGGTTGCTCTCCCGGATGTTGCGCCTGCTCTACCGTGTGGAGGTGCGGGGCATGGAACATCTGGAAAACATCGGCGAACGGGCCGTGGTGGTGGTCAACCACGTCTCCTTCCTCGATGCGGTGCTGATGGCGGTGCTGATGCCCCATAAACCCACTTTCGCCATCAATACCCAGATTGCCGGCCACTGGTGGATCAAACCTTTCCTGGCCCTGGTGGAGGCCTTTCCCCTGGACCCCACCAACCCCATGTCCCTCAAGGGGTTGATCCGTGCGGTGCAGGCGGGGCGCGTCTGCGTCATCTTTCCCGAAGGACGCATCACCGTGACCGGGGCCTTGATGAAGGTCTACGAAGGCCCCGGCATGATCGCCGACCGGGCCGGGGCCCCGGTGGTTCCGGTGCGCATCGACGGGGCACAGTACACCCCCTTTTCCCGCCTCAAGGGCAAGGTGAGGCTGCGCTGGTGGCCCAAAATCACCGTCACCGTGCTGCCGCCGCGCCGCTTCGAGATGCCGGAGGAGCTGAGCGGACGCCAGCGCCGCCGTCGCATCGGTGAAGCCCTCTACGAGATCATGTCCGATATGATGTTCGAAACCTCCAACTGGAGGCGCACCCTTTTCGAGGCTCTGCTGGAGGCGAGGCACATCCATGGCGGTCGGGCTGCGGTGGTGGAGGATATCGGACGCAAGCCGCTCACCTACAACCGGATGGTTCTGGGCAGCCTGATGCTGGGACGGGCACTGCGCACCGCAGGGGCTCCCGGCGAAGTGGTCGGGATGTTGCTGCCCAACATGGCGGCTTCCGCGCTGCTCTTTTTCGCCCTGCAGGCGATTGGCCGGGTTCCGGCCATGCTCAACTTCACCACCGGAGCCGGCAATGTCCTGGCCGCCTGTCAGGCGGGGGCCATTCGCCGCGTGGTGACCTCCCGCCGTTTCGTGGAACAGGCCCGCCTGGAGGCCCTGGTCGCTGCTCTGGAAGGGCAGGTCACCCTCCTCTACCTGGAAGAGGTGCGCGCCTCCCTCGACTGGCGGGATACGGCCCACGCCCTGATGCGACTGCCTCTGGCGGCTTCCTGGCATCATCGCCATCTGCGGGGACCGGACGACCCGGCGGTCATTCTGTTCACCTCCGGTTCGGAAGGCACTCCCAAGGGCGTGGTGCTGTCCCATGCCAATATCCTGGCCAACATCAATCAACTGGCGGCGCGGGTGGCCTTCAGTTCCGCCGATTGCGTCTGCAACGCCCTGCCGATCTTCCACTCCTTCGGGCTTACCGGTGGACTGCTGCTGCCGTTGCTTTCGGGCATTCGGGTCTTTCTCTATCCCTCCCCCCTGCACTATCGCATCGTGCCGGAGCTGGCCTACGACATCAACGCCACCATCCTCTTCGGCACCGATACCTTTCTGACCGGTTACGCCAAGGCGGCTTCGCCCTACGACTTCTACAGCGTGCGCTATGTCTTCGCGGGGGCCGAAAAGGTGAGGGAGGAGACGCGCCTCCTCTGGATGGAGAAGTTCGGTCTGCGCATTCTGGAAGGCTACGGGGCCACGGAGACCGCGCCGGTCATCGCCGTGAACACCCCCATGCACTATCGCGGCGGAACCGTGGGCCGGCTGCTGCCCGGCATCGCCTACCGGCTGGAGCCCGTTCCCGGCATCGCCGAAGGGGGGCGCCTGCACGTCAAGGGGCCCAACGTCATGCTGGGATACTATCGGACGGACCGTCCGGCGCAGCTGGAGCCTCCCCCCCGGGGATGGTACGATACCGGCGATATCGTCTCCATCGACCCGGAGGGCTTTGTGCGCATCCTGGGGCGGGCCAAACGGTTCGCCAAAATCGCCGGGGAGATGGTGCCCCTGGGCCGGGTGGAGGAGGAGATCGGCCTGCTGGCGCCGGGTTTCCGCCACGGGGTGGTGGCCCTTCCCGATGCCCGCAAGGGGGAGCAGTTGCTGCTGGTCACGGAGTGGGCCGGCGTCAACCGGGAGTCCCTGGTGCAGCACTTCCGTCAGCGGGGTCTGCCGGAATGGATGGTACCGAAGAACGTTTTCGTCGTGGATCGCCTGCCGCTGTTGGGTACCGGCAAGACCGACTATGTCGCCTTGAACACCCTGGCCCGGGAACGGGCCGATCGGTTGCCGGAACAGGCGTGAACGGAAGATGGATTGCTATTGCCATCAATTTATTTGACAGGGCATAATGAGACCATGAACAGGCGAACTCTTTTGGATCCCGGTCAGGCTTTGGCTGAAGCGGCGGTCCTTTATGTGGAAGACGATAAACTGGTGCGGGAGCAGATGAGTCTGTTCCTTCGCCCCCGTGTCGGTCGGTTGCTGGTGGCCGAAAACGGGGCCGACGCCCTGGCCCGGTTTCAGGAGGAACGCGCCGACATCGTCGTTTCCGACATTCTGATGCCGGTCATGGACGGTCTCGCTCTGGTTCGCGCCCTTCGCGCCCTGGATCCGGATCTGCCCGTGGTCGTCTTGACGGCCTACAACGAAGAGAACTACCTGCTGCAATCCATCGAACTGGGTATCGACCGCTACCTGCTCAAGCCGGTGGACGTTTCGGCCCTGATGAATGTACTGGAGCGTCTGGCCGTTGCCTTGAACCAGCGGCGGGCGCAGGAGCGGGCGGATCGTTTCACCCGCATGCTGCTGGAAATCCATCCCGGCCTGCTGCTGGTGGTGCGGAACGACCGGATCGTCTACATGAACCAGGCCCTGCTGCAATGCCTGGGAGTGGAGAGCCTTGAGGAGGCGGAAAGACGCTCCGGGGAGTTGGCCCGACGTTTCCTGGACGGGGCTTTTCAACCGGTGATCCGGCCCGAGGAGGCGCGGGAATGGGGTAAACGGCTGTTGGAGGTGTGCCGCCATCAACCGCTGATTTATCTGCGCCGCGCGGATCAGCCCGATCTGCCGCTGGTGGTCAACCACAACGCCACGACGGAAGCCGATTGCCAGGTTCTGGCCCTGGCGGATGTGACCTCCCTGGAGCGCAAACTGCGGGATCTGGAGCAGTTGGCCTTTACCGACAGTTTGACCAAGGCGGCCAACCGGGTCATGGGACGCCGGGTTCTGATCAGTGAAATGGAGCGTTCCCGCCGTTACTGGCGGCCCTTCTCCCTGATCAGTTTCGATGTGGACCATTTCAAACGGGTCAACGACACCTTTGGTCACCCGGTTGGGGATCGGGTTTTGCAGGAGATCAGCGCCTTGTGCCGCAAGGAGGTCCGGGCAGCGGATCTGCTGACCCGGTGGGGAGGGGAGGAGTTTCTTCTGCTTTGTCCCGAAACCTCCGGTCTGCAGGCCAAGGAGATGGCCGAAAAACTCCGGGTGGTCGTGGCGGAGCACGATTTCGGCGAGGTCAAACGCATCACCTGCAGTTTCGGCGTGGCCATGTATCATGCGGACGAAGGGGAAGAGGGGCTCTTGTCTCGGGTGGACAAAGCGCTCTATCAAGCCAAGGAAACGGGGCGGAATCGTGTGGTGATGGCGGAGTGGTCGGGGTAGTTTCCGTCATGAAATGAGAGGAGCCGACGGGAAATGGCATGAACCACCTGCAGTGGCACCTGCTGTATGCGGTGTACGGGGCCTCCTTCCTGTGGATGGCCTTTACCTTGTGGTTCCACGCCCGGCAGTGGCACTCCCGGGAAATGGGGGACGCTCTCTACTGGCTGGGTCTCTTCGCTTTTCTGCATGCCATCCGGGAGTTGTTGCAGCAATCCCTGATATCGGGCTCTCACGAACTTCCCGAAGAGGCATGGCTCGTCTCGCGCATCTCCCTGATTTTCAATATTCTTTCCTACCTTGCGTTGTTTCGTGTGGCCGTTTGGCGCTTTACCCCGCCCTGGATGCTGCGGATACCTTTCACCTTTCTGCTCTTGCTGGCGACGCCGCCGCTGGTCCTTCAGCTCGATGTTTCCCTGTTGCCGGTCTTGGATATCGGCTCCCGCTATTTTCTGGCGTTGCCCGGAACGCTGGCGGCATCCTGGTCGTTGATCTTCCAGAAGGGCCTGCCGACTTTTCCCGGACGGGAACGCCGTTATCTGCAACTGGGCGGCGGGCTGTTCGGGATCTATGGCCTGTTGGTGCTGCTGGGTCCGCAAAGCGATTTTTTCCCCGCCAACCGACTCCATGACACTCTTTTTCTGCAAACGTTCGGCTTCCCGGTGGAGGTGCTGCGAACGGGCCTGACCCTGTGCCTGACCGTGTTGCTGGGTCGGGCCTTCGACTTTTTCAATCGTCTGGAAGAGGCGCATCTGGCAGCTCTGGCGGAAGATCGCTCCCGCTCCCTCTCCCACCTGGAAGAGCGTTTTCACGCCCTGTTCGAACACTCCCTCGAAGCCATTTTCGTCGCGGATGCCCGGAACGGCCTTCTGGTGGAGGCCAATCCCGCCGCTTGTCGCCTGGTGAAGACCCCGGCGGAAGATCTTCTGGGTCGTCCCATGACGGTCCTCCATCCTCTGGAGGAGGAGCGGAGGGCCAGAGAGGCCTTCCGGAAGGTGGCCCACCAGGGACAGGGTTACTATACGGATTTGCCGGTGTGCAACCGCTTCGGTGTCACCGTTCCGGTGGAGATTTCCGCCTCCTGCTTCCGTTCGGGAGGGCAACTGCTGGTGCAGGGCATCTTTATCGATGTCTCCGAGCAGCGGCGCATTCAGCAGGTCCTGGTGGAAAAAAGCGAGTATCTCGATCGTATCCTGCACGCCGCGCGGGATCTGGCCATTCTGGCCTGCGACATGGATCTGGTGGTCAAGTTCGCCAACCGGACGGCGGAGCAGATGCTGGAGTTTTCGGTGCAGGCCTGCATCAAGCGGCATGCCAGCTTGTGGCAGGTCAGTCGCCTGTTGAGCGAGTTGGTGCTGGCGCCGCATCTGGAGCAGGCCCGCCTGCACGGGGAGTACGGTTTCCAGCTCGAAATCCCCCGCGCGGGGGAGATGCGTCATCTGGAAGCCCACATGGTGGCCATACGGGACCGGCAGGGAGGCATGCTGGGTTTTCTGCTGCTGCTGCGGGATGTCACCGAACGGCTGCAGGCCCAGAAAGAGCTGTTGCTGCATCGGGATCATCTGGATCGCCTGGTTCGGGAGCGCACCTCCTCTCTCGAAGAGGCCAACCGGCTGCTGGGGGAGCAGCAGGAGAGCCTGCGCCAGTACGCCAGCATCGTGGCCTCCTCGTCCGATCAGATGTCGCTTCTGGACCGTCAGTTGACCTATCGGGCGGTCAACGACGCCTACCTGTTCCATCACGGCCTGGAAAGGGAGGAGATTGTCGGTCACGCGGTGGCCGACATTCTGGGGGAAACGGTTTTTCCCTGCGTTCAACCCAGCCTGATGCGGTGTCTGGAGGGGGAGACGGTCAGTTACCAGTCCTGGTTTACCTTCCGCAACAGCGGCCGGCGGTGGATGGATGTCACCTACAATCCCTTCCGGGGGGCATGGGGTCAGGTGGAAGGCGTGGTGGTCATCTCCCGGGACGCCACGGATCGCAAGCTGGCGGAAGACGCTCTTCAGGAGATGCGGCAGCGTTTCAGCCTGTTCATGGAGCATCTGCCGGGCGTGGCCTTCATCAAGGATGGCCAGGGACGTTTCCTCTTTGCCAATCCCGGTTTTTGCGAGGTGGTCGGACGCCCGGAAGAGAATATTTTGGGTCGTGTGGACGAAGAGCTGTGGCCGCCGGAGATCCTCTGGTCGATGCGGGCCCATGATCTGCTGGTCCGGTCCACCGGCATGCCGCAGCAATATACCGAGGTCTATCCCCTGAAAGGGCAGACCAGTTACTGGATGTGCCATCGTTTTCCCATGGCCCGGCCCGACGGGGAGGTGATGCTGGGAGGCATCGGCGTCAACATCACCAGCCAGATCGTGGCGGAAAACCGCATTCGGGAGATGGCCAAGTTTCCCGACGAGAATCCCCATCCGGTTTTGCGCATCGGGGCCGACGGACAGGTTCTGTACGCCAATCGCGGGGGTCGGGATCTCCTGTCGACCTGGCGGAGCCGGGTGGGGGGAACCCTGGCTCAGGAGTGGCGGGCGCCCTTCGACCAGGCTTTGGCCAGTGGGGAGATGGTGCGCATCGAAACCGAACTGACGGAGCGGGTACTCTCCCTGATCGTGGTGCCTTTCCCGGACAGCGGTTACGTGAATCTCTACGGCATGGATATCACCGAGATGAAGCATCTGCTCTCCCTGTTGCGGCGCCGGCAGGAAGAGGTGGAGACACTGAACGTCGAACTGGAACGTCGGGTCGTGGAAGAGGTGGAGAAGAACCGGCGCAAGGATATGATGCTGATGCAGCAGTCGCGCCTGGCGGCCATGGGAGAGATGATCGGCAATATCGCCCATCAGTGGCGGCAACCCATCAACGCCTTGAACCTGATTCTGGCCAACATCGAGGCGGCCCACGGGCGGGGCGAGCTGCATCGCACCCTGTTGCGGGATCAGGTGAGCATGGGCAACCGGGTCATTTCCGGCATGTCCCGCACCATCGACGATTTTCGCAATTTCTTCAAACCCGACCGCAAGCCCGAAGTCTTCAACGTGGCCGACGCGGTGGAGAGCGCCCTCTCCATGGTGGGAGCCACGTTCGCCAACCGGCAGATTCATGTGGTTTTTCAGCGGCCTGCGCTACCGGTGACGGCGTTCGGCTTTCCCAACGAATTCGCCCAGGTGGTATTGGTGATTTTGTCCAACGCCAAGGATGCCATTGTTGCCGGCAACCGGCCGAGTGGTGAAGTGGAGATCGATCTGCGCAACGAGAAGGGTCGGGTGGTCACCCGTTTGGGTGACAACGGCGGGGGCATCGGGGAGGAGATCATCGGACGTGTCTTCGAGCCCTATTTCACCACCAAAGGCAGCGGCGGCACGGGCATCGGGCTGTACATGGCCAAGATGATCGTCGAGGAGCATATGTCCGGTTGCATCGAGGTGGAAAACGGTCCCCGGGGCGCACAGTTCCGCATTACGATTCCAGCGGGGGCAATAACTCCAGACGCGCCTGCAACCGGGCCTGAAAACGCTCCGGACGGAATATCCGGGGTATCGTGATCCGGGAGCCGTCCCGCAGGGTGAAGTGCAGGTGGCCATAGTGGAGCAGTCGGCCCGGAGCCCCTTGTTCGACCTCCAGTTTGCGCACCTGTTCCAGCCGCAGGCGGCGGATGTGGCGCGCCCCGAAACGGTGCATCAGGATCAATCCACGGGAGGTGAGCAGGGCTTGCCGGGACTCTCGCAGCATGAAAGCGGCCACATAGGCGGCCATGCTGAGGGGAAACCAGATGGCCAGACCGTGCAGCTTCTTTTTGGCCAGCGGTATCAGAAAAAGGCCGTCGAAACGGTTGGTCTGGAACCACTCCGTGATCGGAATGGAAAGATAGTGCAGCAGGGGTATGGTCAGCAGCAGCGCCGGCAGATAGACTCCCCAGTGGAGCAGAGCGCGGGTGATGAGGACTTCTTCCGGACGCAGGAGTTGTTTGAGGGGTTTCATTTCGGGCTTCCCTGTCGGGTGAGAGGAGCTCTCTAAATGCCAGTTTCCGCCGTATTGATCAAGGGTTTCATGTGTGGAACTCCCTTTCCGGCGAAGGGAAAGGGTGGCATAGTTTCCGGGATGGCCTTACCATTGGAGACGGTGGTGGTTCGTGGGGCGGACAGGAAAGCGGGAGGGAGCGTGTCGGGTAAGAAAGGGACCGACCCGAAGGGGAAGCGACAGGCTGCAAGCCGCGACCGGAGGCTTGTCGAGCCCGTATTGCGCAAGGCCAGGTTGTTGCGCAAACCGAAGCTGTCCCGAAAGGAAAAAATCATCCGCAGGCAACTGCGCAAGGCCAGCGCCGCCGAGATGACCCCCCTCAATCTGGGCAGCCTGCAAGAGGTGATGGCTCGGGCGGAAGAGGAGGTGGACTGCGGTTTGGGGGAGCTGTTGTCCAAATCCCATGCTCCCGGAGGGCGCTGGGGTTTGGGAGAATTCCTGGCCGAAAAGGAGTGGTTGGTGGAGGCGGAACTGGCTTTCCGCCGCGCGGTGGGGGATCATCCCGATCGGGCGGCCCCTTTGGTGGCTTTGGGAGAGTTTCTCAAGACCCAGGGTCGGGATCGTGAAGCCGCGACGGCCTTTTTCAAAGCGGACGAGTTGACTCGGAAAAAGAGGCGAAAGGACGTATGAGCAACGCCACCACGGCCACGGCCATATCGATTCCGGTTGTTGACGGGACCGGTCCCCTGGCGGGCATCCCCCTTTTCACGGCGCTCTCCCCAGCACAGTTGCATTTGGTGACGAAAAGCATGCGGCCCCTGCGCCTTCATGCCCAGGAGATCCTCTTCGACGCCCAGCAGGAGGCGGACCGCTTTTTCCTGTTGCGGCGCGGTCAGATCAAACTCTTCCGGTTGTCCGCCAACGGGGACGAAAAGATCATCGAGTTGGTCCGGCCCGGCATGGTCTTTGCCGTGGCGGTGATGTTCATGGAGCGCAAGACCTATCCGGTCGCTGCAGAAGCCGTGCAGGATTGCGAGCTGCTGAGTTTCGACAACCGCCTGTTCCTCTCGATTCTGCGCGAATCGTCGGAGACCTGTTTCCGCATGATGGGCCACATGAGCCTGCGACTGCGCTGTCAGGTCGGGGAGATCGACAGCCTCTGTCTGCAAAGTGCTTCCGGTCGGTTGGCCAATTATCTGCTGGATCTTCTGCCCGACGACGATTTGACCTCCTGCACGGTGGTTCTGGACGCTTCCAAACGCCTGATAGCCTCCCGTCTCTCCATTCAACCGGAAACCCTCTCCCGCCTGTTGGCCAAGATGGTCCGTCTGGGACTGATTAGGGTCAACGAACGATCGGTGGACATTTTGGATGTCGAGCAGTTGCGCCGCTATATCCTTGAGAATCCGTGACCGGCCTTTCCATGTCCGATGAGGTCTGCTTCCATTGTGGCTTGCCGATACCGCCGGGTTTTCGCCTGGAGGCGGAGGAGGGCGGCAAGGGGCATCGTTTCTGCTGCCACGGCTGTCTGGGCGCCTACGAGCTGATTCGCGGCGCGGGGCTGCAGGCCTATTACGCCCGGCGGGACGGCGGCGGTATGGCCATGGTGCCGGCGGAGGTGGAACTCGCCTCCCTGGCCGCCTGGGATGATGTCACCTGGCAGGAGTCCTTCGTTCACACCGTGGGAGAAAACCGGGAGGCCCTGCTGATGCTGGGGGGCATTCACTGCGCCGCCTGCATCTGGCTGAACGAACAGGCCCTGACCCGCCTCGACGGGGTGTTGGAAGCGCGGGTCAACTACGCCACCCAGCAGTTGCGGGTGGTGTGGAATCCCCAGAAACTCACCCTGTCGGCCATCGTGCGGCTGATTCGCCGCCTGGGATACCGGGTCGAGCCCTTCGAGGCGCGGCAGGTGGCGCAGCAGTTGGCCCGGGAACAGCGGGTGCGCCTGTTTCGTCTGGCCCTGACCGGTTTCGGGGCGGGCAACATCATGATGATTTCCGTGGCCCTTTACGCGGGCTACTTCCAGGGCATCGATCCGGCCATGCGCCTCTTCTTCGAGTGGGTCTCCCTGGTGCTGGCCCTGCCCACGGTGCTGGTGGGGGGCTGGCCCTTCTTCCAGGGGGCGTGGCGTGGCTTGCGGGCGGGGGGGCTGACCATGGATCTGCCCATCGCCCTGGGGGTGATGTTGATCTTCCTCTACAGCGTATCGGCCACCTGGCGGGGTGTGGGGGAGACCTATTTCGACTCGGTGACGATGTTGTTGTTCCTGCTGCTGGTGGGACGTTATCTGGAGTCGGCGGCGCGACGCAAGGCGGCCCAATCCGCAGAGCGGCTGCTGCTGCTGGAGCCGGTGACGGCGGAGGTGGAGCGGGAAGGGGTGTGGAGTCAGCTGCCGGCCCGTCAGGTGGTTCCGGGGGATCGGGTGCGGGTGCGTCCGGGTGGACGGGTTCCCGTGGACGGGGTGGTGCTGGAGGGGGTGGCGGCGGTGGACGAGGCCATGCTCACCGGCGAGAGTTTGCCGGTGGAGAAGCAGCCGGGTGATTTTCTGGCCTGTGGCAGTCTGGTTGTGGATGGCCTGTTGACCATGCAGGCCACCGGAGTGGGGGAGGAGACGACCCTGGCGCGCATCGTGCGCATGGTGGCCACGGCCCAGGAGAACCGGCCTCCGGTTCAGGAGCTGGCGGATCGCCTGGCGGGACGATTCGTGGCGGTGGTCCTGTTGCTGGCGGTGGCGACTTTTCTCTACTGGTGGCCCCAGGGGGTGGATCTGGCCTTGACCCATGCGGTGGCGCTGCTGGTGATTACCTGTCCCTGCGCTCTGGGGCTGGCCACGCCGGCGGCGATGGTGGTGGCCATCGGGGCTGCGGCGCAACGGGGCATTCTGGTGAAACGCTCCGCCGCGCTGGAGCATCTGGCGCGGGTGGATCTCCTGGTGCTGGACAAGACGGGTACAGTGACCGTCGGGCGTCCGGTGCTGGCGCATCGGCAGGGCGGGGAGTCGTTGTTGCGACTGGCGGCGGCGGCGGAATTCGGGTCCGAGCATCCCCTGGCCAAGGCCGTCGTGGAGGTTTGGATTCGTGAGAACGGGGTTGAGCCACCGCCGGCCACCGCCTTCCGCAACCATCCCGGTCGGGGTGTGGAAGCGGAGGTGGAAGGCCGCAAGGTGGTGGTTGGGCGGGAATCCTTCGTGGCGGAGCGACTCGGTCTGAGCGCCACCCCCTCGCCACCGCAGGAGGCCCCTTCCCTGAGTTGGGTGGCCTGTGGCGCGGATGGTCAGTTTCTGGGCTGGCTGGGGCTGCGGGACCCGGAGCGGGAGGATGCGCCCCAGGCTCTGGCCGCCTTGCGCCGGTTGGGGCTCGATCTGATGTTGCTTTCCGGGGACCGGCCCGCCACCGTGGCCGACATGGCCGCCCGTTTGGGGCTGACCAAGGCTCAGGGGGGCTGCCTTCCCGAGGGCAAGGTCGAAACGGTGGCCGCTTTGCAGGCGGCGGGGCGGTGTGTGGCCATGGTGGGAGACGGCATCAACGACGCCCCCGCCATGGCGCGGGCCCAGTGTTCCCTGGCCATGGGGCAGACCTCCCATCTGCCGTTGATGACGGCGGATCTGGTGCTGCTGGACACCCATCTGCTCGCCATTCCCCGCGCGGTGGTGCTGGCGCGGCGCACCATGCGCATCATCCGGCAGAATTTCGCCCTCTCCCTGCTCTACAATCTGGTGGCCACGCCTTTGGCGGCGGCGGGCTTGGTGCATCCCCTGGGGGCGGCCATCGCCATGTCGCTTTCCAGTCTGGCGGTGGTGGGCAACGCCTTGCGATTGCGGCGCATCGAGCTGTAGGGCCGGCGTCGGCTTTGCTGAAAAAATAGACTATCTGTTCAAGTCGTGGCCACAATAGCTCAAAAATTCATCATTCCACGATTTCCCGCCGGAACCCGTCGATCTCTCCATGCCTTTGCTGACGCCACTTCGCCCTTGAAATGACCACCTGTCCCGGCATTGCACGGAATTTGCTCAACCTGCTGCAGAAATTCACTTCAGCGAGGAAGCAAAGCGATGCGAGGTTCTCCCCTGACAAAATCCGTGTGGAAGACGCTGTGCGGCGCACTGGGTCTCGTTCTGCTGCCGGCCTTCGGCCAGGCCGCCGAAACCGGTGCCAATGCGGCCCATACCGCCTGGATTCTCACCGCCACGGCCCTGGTGCTGTTCATGACCATTCCGGGTCTGGCCCTCTTCTACGGCGGGTTGGTGCGCACCAAGAACGTTCTCTCCCTGCTCATGCAATGTTTCGGCATCGTCTGCCTGGTCTCCGTGTTGTGGCTGATCGGGGTATACAGCCTCTCCTTCGGCAACGGCGGCTCGCTCAACGACTGGATCGGCGGTCCGGAACGCGGCTTCCTCATGGGACTGATGCCGGACAGCCTCAAGGGAGAACTGCCCGAGACTGTTTTCGCCATGTTCCAGATGACCTTCGCCATCATCACCCCGGCCCTGGTGGTGGGCGGTTTTGCCGAACGGGTGAAGTTTTCTGCGGTGCTGCTTTTTTCCGGTGCCTGGTTGGTGGTGGTCTACGCACCGGTCTGCCACTGGGTCTGGGGTGGCGGCTGGCTGGGCAATATGGGCTTGATGGACTACGCCGGAGGAACGGTGGTTCACATCAACGCGGGCATCGCCTCTCTGGTGGGGGCGCTGGTCATTGGACGACGCAAGGGATTCCCCACTCATCTGATGCTGCCCCACAACCTGACCATGACCTATACGGGAGCGGCCATGCTGTGGGTCGGCTGGTACGGCTTTAACGCCGGGTCGGCTCTGGCCGCCAACGGTAACGCCGGCATGGCCATGCTGGTGACCCACATGGGGGCTTCCGCCGGGGCTCTGGCCTGGATGGGCATGGAGTGGGTGCGCCACGGCAAACCGAGCGTGTTGGGTATTGTCACCGGCATGGTGGCCGGTTTGGGCACCATCACCCCGGCTTCCGGTTATGTCGGTCCCATGGGGGGTATCCTCATCGGCTTCATCGCCGGGGTGGTTTGCTACTGGTCCACCCTCTACTGTAAACGCAAGCTCAACATCGACGACTCCCTCGATGTCTTCCCGGTACATGGCGTGGGTGGCATTATCGGTACCTTGATGGCCGGGGTTTTCGCTTCTCCCCTGCTGGGTGGGCTGGGTTATCCCGCCGGGGTGACCATGGCGTCCCAGGTGGGGGTGCAGGCCATCGGCGTGGTGGCGACCATCGTCTGGAGCGCGGTTCTCAGCTATGTTCTCTACAAGGCGGTGGACGCCATGGTGGGCTTCCGGGTGGATACGCTGCAGGAAGTGGACGGTTTGGATCTGGCCCTGCACGACGAACGGGGCTACAGCATCGAGTGATGGTAGATGGACGGGGGTCCGGGGAGGGATTATCCCCCCCGGCGGGGTTCGGGGCAGCGCCCCGAGGTGTTGACGTTGCCGTAGCGGGTCGAAGCTCTGAAGAAAAGCGCGCACCTACCCGATCGTTTTGCACCCTCTTCGGAAAGGCTTCGACCCGCCGGAGGGGGCCAGGGGAGGGTCTCATCCTCCCCCTCTTTAAACGTGCCATCAAGATAGAGCCGGGGTTGTTCGAGAAAACGAGATCCTTGTTCTTGGAAACCTGTACCTCGGTGGAATTGGCACCTCCAAAAAGGATGGGGGGATGAGGCCCCCCCTTGCCCTCCCCCGCAGTCCGCAGCGGGTCGTCCAGATGGTGCGAGTGGTGAGTTGGTGCGCTTTCCTTGATGCTGCGGGCCGCTACGGCAACGTCAACACCTCGGGGCGCTGCCCCGAACCCCGCCGGGGGGGCCAGCCCCCCCGGTCCCCCGCATGACTGAAAAGGCCACGGAACGCACATCCCCTCAATGGGGCGCGGGGACAATCAACCTTCCGGAGGCGGGGCTTCCTGCCCCTCGTTCTCTTCGGCGACGGGTTCCGTCTTGCTCTGCCGAAAATCCCGCGCCGCCTGCAGAATCTCCCCCAGCATCTCCTCGGTCACCCCCCGGAAAAAAGCTCCGCCCGGAGCGATACGCACGATGGGTCCTTCGGCACATTTGCCAAAACAGGCGATGCGCTTGCAAGCAACGGGAACCGGTTCCTCCGCCAGCGCCTTTTCCAGCGCCTCGGCCAGTTTCAGACTGCCGCGTCCCCCGCAGGACGGCTTTCCGGAAGGGCGCTCATGAATGCACACCAGCACCTTGGGTTCCATGCCGCCGCTGACTCCGCAAGGACTACAAAGGGAAACTGACCGTGGGCAGGGTGGATTGCAAACCCGATTTGTGGATGTAGAAGCCGGGAGCGCGTTCGGCATACCCCGAAGCGGTTTGCAGGCAGCGTTCGGCGGTCTCCAGCAACTGTTCCTGAGTGAGGAAGGTTTGCGGGCCGGTTTGGGCAATGCCGATGCTGAAGGTGGCGGGATGCGGCGTGCGCCCCTTGAACTTCCGGATCAGACGGCGGAAGACCTCCGTGGCCTGGGTTTCCAGGGTCTTGGGCATGATGATGGCAAAAGCGCCCTCCCCGGTGCGGAAGGGAATGTCCTCGGTGCGCAGGGTTTCCACCAGACACTTGCCCAGCAGGGCCAACACCTGATCGGTGCCCTCCCGACCCGCCTGGGAAGAGAGGGTTTGAAAATCGTTCAAACGGAAACAGACCAGGGTCAGCACGTCGTGATAACGCAGAGCAAGGGCCATCTGCTGGCGCAGATACTCCAGGAAGGCCACCTGGTTGAAAAGACCCGTCAGGGCATCCTTGCGGGAGAGTTCTTCCAACTCCGAAGCGGGTTCCGTGAGCGGGGTTTGAGAGTGAGGGCTGTAGGTTTCGAAAACAAGCGCGGTGTCAAACATCAACAGCGTGGTCAAGGCCTTCTGCCGCCGTTGGCGCAGTTCGGTGGCACAGCTCTCCCCGCCAAGGCGGAACATCTCTTCCTGCAGCAGTTCGTGCAGAATGTTCATCGCGGCCAGATAGACTCCGGGGGGCACGCCGATACGTTGGTGAATCCGCCCGATGCGCAGTCGCGAAGCGACGTAGGCCAGATCGACCCGCCCCTGGAACAGGTCCACGATGTAGGCCTGCAGACTGCGGCGCAACATCTGCAGGGTATCGACCTTGCCAATGTGTTCCTGCGCCTCCGGACGGGTCATCAGGATATCGAAGAACTCGGCCACCACCACCGGGGCCCGGGCGGCGAAATAGTTGCTGCACTCCCCCAAAGTTGCCGCATCCTCATCGGTCATGCCGAAAAGGCGTAACCGGGAAGCCAGTCCCGCTTCGTCCAGGCCAGGTTGATCGGGGGAGCCGGACTCCGGGGAGACTTCCGGGGAGGAGTTATCCAAGGGAGCGGTCACAGGTATTTTTCGAGCCGGTTCATGAGCTTGTAGATAACCTCGTCCTTGCGCCCTTCGGAAAAGTTGAGCAGTCGATCCCCGCCGTCGTTGACCCCTTCCAGATACTCCACGTCGTCACGTTCCAGATGAAGTTGGCTGAGACGCTCCCCGATGATGCGCGAATTGCTGTCGAAGAGGTGGCCGAAGACTTCCAGGATGATCAGGCCCCGTTCGCGGTTTTTGAACTGGCCGCAACGCCCCATCTGCACCATCAGCATGCCCTTGATGTAGCCGAGCAGGTAGTGGTCTTCCTTCATGGCGTCGGGGATGGAGCCATCATGTTTTTTGCGTACCGCCTCGAAAAGCGGCGACAGATGGCCCAGGCATTTCTGAACAGCCTGGGTGACAAACGGATTGACTTGAGACGGCATGAAACTCCTCCCTTGGCGTAAGCCTTATCAGTATATGGCGCGACGTGTTTCCAGGTGTTCAGTGAGACAGGTTTGTTCAATTATCCTCGAAATCGACCTGACCGCTGGCCATGGCGTCGAGAATCTCGCCATTGGCGAAGCTGATCTGTTCGATGCTTTCGGTAATTTCCCGGGCGGCGTCGAAGGCTTTGGCGGCATTGGTCTGAATCTCTTCGACCTTTTCGGAGATCATGTTGGTGGCTTCGGTGGTTTGCCGGGCCAGATCCTTGACCTCGTTGGCCACGACGGCAAACCCTTTGCCCGCTTCACCGGCCCCTGCGGCTTCGATGGAGGCGTTCAACGCCAGCATGTTGGTCTGTCCGGCGATATTTTTGATCATCTTGACGACTTTACCGATCTCCTGGACGGAGGTGCTCAGTTTCTCGATGGCTTCCGCGTTTTTCCGGGTGTGTTGCGTGGCTTGTTGCAGCTTGGTATTGGTCGCGTTGGCTTTTCCCAGGAGGTTGCGAATAAGCTGGCGGGCTTCGTCAAGAGATTGGATGTCCTGCATGGCACTCATGGTAAGCCCTCATGGCATAGTTGGGAGAATTCGACAAGATCGCGCCAACGGTCACGCTGATGCAGCATAAACGATTTTTCGCCCGCTCTCAAACCCTGAAATCGCTCCCCGCGACAAAAGTTGGCCCATTTTCCACAGAGGGATTCTTGCGATTGACGCATTTTTCAGGCATTTTCTCAAGGTGGGGAGAACCGGGAAAAGGGCGGTTTGAAGCGGACGGGGCCAATCTGGAGAAGTGGTTATGGAAACGAAAGAACCGAAAAAAAAGGTCGGTATCATCGGAGCGGGCAAGGGTGGCGCCCGTTTCATCAAGCTCTTGCTCTCTTCCGAAAAGGTAGAGCTTGTTTTTGTGGTGGAGCAGGAGGCCGAAGCACCGGGACTGGTCCTGGCCAAACGGGGGGATGTCAAGATCTTCAGCAAGGTGGAAGCCGCGGTTTCCAGCATGGAGGTCGATTACATCATCGAAACCACCGGCACCGACGAGATGGTGCAGACCGTACAGCAGCACATGGTGAGCGGCACCTTGCTGACGGCGCGCACCATCAATTTCTTCCTGGAGGTGCTGGAAGATTTTCGTGGCAAGGCGGTGCAGCAGGTGCTGGATGATCTGGCCGGCGTGCGGCGGGAGATCGACCGGTCCACCCGGGATGTCTCCAAGACCCTGCACGGCATCGAGAAGATTTCCAACGAACTCGAAGTTCTGGCCATCAACGCGGGTATTCAAGCCTCACGGGCCGGCGAGTTCGGCAAGGGATTCGCCGTGGTGGCCGGCGAGGTGAAAAGCACCGCACGGGTGGCTCGCGATCTGGCTGGTGATATCGACCGGGTGATCAGTGAGATCTCTTCCATGTCGGAAAAGATCGAGCAATCCCTCAAGAAGATCCAATAAGCGCCGGGATGGCGGATCCGGAGAAAAGGGTTCTGTCGGTTTCGGTGGTTTCCTGAGTCCTGAAGCCCAGGGCATCGCTCCGGCTCGTCGGGGGGTAACCCCCCCCGAGTCCCCGTGTTTTCTGACCGGCATTCACCCGAATCCGGAAGGCCAACATTCCATGATGATAGAGCCATGAAGAAATTTACCCTTTTGCTGGTTGGTTTATTGGCCTTTCTCCCCCTGGTCCAAGCGGCGGAGAAGCCGGCATTGTCTCGGATCTCTTCCAAGGAGTGTGGTCAGTGCCACACCCGGATATACCGGCAATGGTCGGGTTCCGTTCATGCCCGCAGCACCGCCCTCCAGGACGCCATCCACGCCTTTATGTACAAGGCTGTCATGGGGGATCCCACACAGGAGGATCTGAAAGACAAGGCGGGCAACTATCCGGTCTGCCTGCAATGCCACGCCCCGGTGGCGGCCAGGGAGGGCAAAACCAAGCTGGATGGCGATGCCCTTTACGATGAGGGGGTCAACTGCGTCACCTGCCACACCATGGAGCGTCATCTCGGGGTCAAGACGCCGGAAGGTGCGTTGCGTCCCGGAGCCAAGGCGTATGCCTTCTCTTCGGAAGCCTTGCAAGGTCCAAACGGCGCTCCCCATGGTCAAGCGGCGGTTGTGGCGCCCGGATCGGACGGCAATGCCCCGACCACCAACCCCTATTCTCATGTGGCCAACCCGGCTCTGTTCAAGAGTTCCGGGGTTTGCCTGGGCTGTCATGAACTGCTGATGAATCCCCAGGGGGTGCCGGTCTGCACCATCGGCGACAAGCTGCTGGCCGGGGAGTCGCCTCCTACCTGTCAGTCGTGTCACATGCCGGTGGTGGATGGTGTGGCGGATCATTCCATGCCGGGCGGTCACGAGGCCGCCATGGTGAAAAGCGCGGTGAATGTGGCTGTTTCCCTTCGCACCGAGGGTGAATCGATCCTGGCCACGGTTTCATTGGAGAACACCATTCTGCACACCTTCCCCAACGGAGCGCCTTTCCGCAACGTGCGTTTGCAGGTTTCCGGGCTGGATGCCGGGGGCAATGTGGTTTGGAAGAATCCGGCCGATGATCCGAATGCGGTGTTGATGCTGAAGCTGGTGGATGAAGCCGGTCAGCCGGCCATGCCCATGGCGGCCAGCCGGGTTGCCGCCGATACCCGTTTGCAACCGGGGGAGACCCGCACCCTGACCTACACGCTTCCGGCCAAGGAGGTGGTGTTGGTGCGGGCGGAGTTGTTCCATAATCTGGTGACCAAACCGATGTTGGAGAAGCTGGGCGAGTCGGCTCCCGAAGAGGCCAGAAAGCCGGTCCTGGCCGGGAGTTCGGAAGCCAGACCGCAGTGATACGGGGGGGATTATCCCCCCCCGGCGGGTCCAGGGCAGCGCCCTGGGACTCGTCCTTTTTTCAGGCTAGCCGAGGGGTTTGCAAGGCTCCCGCTGCCAAGCGGGAATATATTATAAATTTTTTGACTTTCAATATTTTATCTTTTAAGTATCAAAAAAAGAAAATGTTCTGTCTTTTGACTTTTTTCATTTCAGTCAATTATAAAACTACTAAACAATTGTCATAAAATATCTAAAAAATGAAAAGTCAAAGGACAGAACATTTTCTTTTTTTGATACTTAAAAAATAAAATATTAAAAGGCGTTTTTCAGTCGCCCGAGCAACTCCCGCCAGTTCTCTCCCGGATGAATGGCTCCCAGCACCGCCGGATGCCCGGCCCCCGTCGCGCCGGGCAGGGAAGAGGGCAGTCCCCGCAGGGTGCGCACCGCAAACCAGGCAAAGGCCTGGGCCTCCAGCGAATCGGGATCCACTCCCACCTCTTCGCTCGACAGCACCGGGCAGGCCAGACGCTCCCCCAGATGACGCCGCAAGGTCGGATTGCGCGCTCCCCCGCCGCAAAGCACCACCTTGTCCGGACAGGGGGGGGCCAGCTCCCGACAGGCCTTGGCCACCGTCTCCGCCGTGAAAGCGGTCAGGGTGGCAAAACGATCCACCACGGAAAGATCCGGAAAGTTCCCCAAAAAAGCCTCCAGATAGGCCGCTCCGAAATGCTCCCGCCCCGTCGACTTGGGAAAAGGCCGCGCAAAATAGCCATCGGCCAGCAGGGATGCCAGTCCCGCCGGAGAAACAACGCCTTGGGCAGCCAGCGCACCGTCTTTGTCGCAGTGCGCCTGTCCACCGCTCTCCCGTTGGGCAAGCAGATCGAGCAGGGTGTTGGCCGGACCCGTGTCCCCCGCCACGCGAGGATCCTCATGCCCCCGGAGAATGGTCACGTTGCCGATCCCCCCCAGATTGACCACGGCCAGGCAGGTCCCCTCGTCGGCAAACAGCACCCGATGGAACAACGGCGTCAAGGGTGCGCCATCGCCTCCGGCGGCCACGTCGGCGGGCCGGAAATCGGCCACTGTGGTGAGGCCCGTGCGTCGGGCGATGATCGATGGGGAGGCGATTTGCAGGGTGAAACGGGGCGGACGGTGTCGGATGGTTTGTCCATGACTGCCGATGCAGTCCACCTCCTTCGGCTCACGTCCTGCGTGGCGACAGACGGCGAGAGCCGCAGCGGCGAAACATTCACCCAACTCCCGGTCGAGTTCACCCAGACGGTCGATCTCCCCGTCACCCGGTTGCAACATGGCCAGGGCTTCGGTTTTCAGGGCTTCGGGCAGTGGATGGGTGAGACTGGCCAGCAATCGGGGCCGGTCCGTGCCATCCGTGGCCACCAGGGCGGCATCGATGCCATCGGCGGAGGTTCCCGACATCAGTCCGACGCACAAAAATGGTGCATTCATGGCATACTTTCCAGGAGTACCGTTGACAACGGAGTCAGAGGTTGTTTGCATGGGGGGCTTTTCAACCCCTTACACCGCGAAGCCGCCCATGAAGAGCCTTGCCGAACAGATGTCCATCCTCTGCCGGGGTACGGTGCAGATTGTCTCCGAGAAGGAGCTGGAGCAGAAGATCGCCCGCTCCATCGCCACCGGCAAACCGTTGCGCGTCAAGGCGGGTTTCGACCCCACCGCGCCGGACCTCCATCTGGGACATACGGTCCTTCTGCACAAGATGCGCCAATTCCAGATGCTGGGTCACGAAGTCTGCTTTCTGATCGGGGATTTCACCGGTCTGATCGGCGACCCCACCGGGAAGAGCGAAACCCGCAAGCCCCTCACTCCGGAGGAGGTGGCGGCCAACGCTCAAACCTACAAAGAGCAGGTCTTTCGCATCCTCGATCCCGAAAAGACCCGTGTGGTCTTCAACAGCGATTGGATGGGCAAGATGCAGGCGGTGGATCTGATCCGTCTGGCGGCGCGCCATACCGTGGCCCGCATGCTGGAACGCGACGACTTTTCCAAACGCTTTCACGAGGGACGCCCCATCGCCATCCACGAATTTCTCTATCCGCTGGTGCAGGGCTACGATTCCGTGGCGTTGCAGGCGGATGTGGAACTGGGCGGTACGGACCAGACCTTCAACCTGCTGGTGGGGCGCGAGTTGCAACGGGAGTACGGACAGGCCCCGCAATGCATCATGACGCTGCCCATTCTGGAAGGGTTGGACGGGGTCAACAAGATGTCCAAGTCCCTGAACAACTACATCGGTATTCGGGAGTCCCCCCGGGAGATCTTCGGCAAGGTGATGTCCGTTGCCGATGCGTTGATGTGGCGCTATTGGGAGCTGCTCTCCGATCTGTCGCCCGAGGAGGTGAACGCTCTCCGCGAAGCGGTTGAATCGGGCCGGGAGCATCCCATGGCCGTCAAGAAGCGTCTGGCCCGGGAGCTGACGGGCCGTTTCCACGATGCCCTTCAGGCGGAGCAGGCCCAGGCGGAGTTCGAGCGGGTTTTCAGTCATGGCGCTCTGCCGGACGATATCCGGGAGGTGACGCTGTCGGGCGAGGGGGGGGGATTGGGTTTGGCTCGGGCGCTGGCCTTGTCGGGGTTGGTGAAGTCCAACGGCGAAGGCATGAGTCTGATTCGTCAGAAGGCCATTCACCTGGATGGTGTGGTGGTGACGGATGAACGGATGGTGCTTTCTCAGGGGTGTTCCTATTTGGTGAAATGCGGCAAGCGGGGGTTTGTGCGTCTGCACATCGGCTGAAGACGGAGTTGGGGGGGATACCCCCCGATTCCAGGAAGGCTCGCCTTTCAATATGTTATCTTTTAAGTATCAAAAAAAGAAAATGTTCTATCTTTTGACTCTTTTATTATTATATTAAATAAAATAAAGTCAACGGATAGAGCATTTTCTTTTTTTGATACTTAAAAGATAACATATTGAAAGTCAAAAAAATGGGGTTCCGGATCACCGGAACCC
>JADGAQ010000050.1 GCA_015231925.1 Magnetococcales bacterium | reverse complement strand
CAGGTGGTCTTGAGCCGCCTGCGCCAACATTTGCCACGCCACTCCTTGCGCTATTTCGGCCCCTGCGGCGAAAACAGCGTCAAGTCACCCCTGAAAGGTGAGGAAAACAGAACACTTGAAGGGGGCTGAAGGCCATTCAACGCCAATCGTCTTTTTGATTGGCACTGGAAAGCCCCTGATCGCCCGTCCGGGGTCACGTCCCGACAGATCGTCGGGTGGGGCAGGTTTCCCGGATTGCGGGTTTTGAGGTTCCCGTAATTGTCTTCCGGATGATCAATGGTCTTTTGTCTATCCAATTTTCCTTGCAAACAGAATGTCAAACATGTGAATAGGTATCATGTCTTCATCGTGCGGCCTATTCCGCCGGTTTCCTGTCTCATTGGTGCGGATGTTCCGAATTGTTTTATTGATGCCTAAACATTCTTATGACCATATGTTGTATTGTTTAGCGTTTCAGGGTCTGACGTTTACGCTTGAAGTGTTTTTCGTATCGTTGGTGACAATAACTAGTCAAGTATAAGGAGTAGGTTATGCGGCGCAGAGTAATTGGTTTTCTTGTTATTATGCTTCAATTTGTTGCAAATTATGGCTATGCTGACTATTTTATTGATTTGTTATCGATAACTTGTATTCCTCAGTCTCGATATTTCAGAGTTGAACACCTCTCGGTAACCAATGATCAACTATATAGTATGGGAGAGGATCGTGATGATATACAGGCAGATGCTCTGCTCCGGGAGTGGGCAAAGCAAGGGCTCTATCACCCCAACCATTTGAACTATCGTTGCAACTATCCGGGTGGAGCGTATGAGGTTGTAAGTTCTTTTCTTTGTCCTGCCGACCAGATCTGTCGAAGAGATGTTCCTGCGCAGATAACATTAAAGCATAAGGAAAGGGTTGTTCTAGATAAGGTTTCTTTTGGAAGGTATGGGTTTGAGAAAAGCTATATTGAAACCTTCGAAATAACAGAAAAAGTTGCTGGGTACGGGGTTAGTCCAATAATTAATGCTTGTTTTTCCACAAAAGAAGACAATGATATTAGATTTTGTGAGATGCTGTATGGCCAAAGTCACTTATTTCCGTGGACATCTCAAAACATCGAATCGTTCGTGACTAGTTATTTGAATTCAAAAGGAAAGAATGATAGGCGTGAAATTCCCCAATTTATAGAATTCGTAAAGATAGAAAAAAATAAATCGTGTAGGTTTCCGGGAAAGAACATTCCTGAAGATGCTGTGCTGTTTGGTGGAATGGGGGTTATGCCGGGTTCGACCTTCAAGGAAATTGGCCCGAAGGGGGAAAAAGTTGTGGAGGTTATCGTCAATGTGCCTGAAAAGCCGGTCGTCATTGTCCTCACCGCCTATGAGCGCACAATCTGGAAATTCAAATGGACACCAGCTTCCCGAATTGCAGCTGTCGTCGCCACCGGTTTTGAGCCACCCCTTGTGGAAGGACTGCCTTTAAAAGTTCCTGTGTTGCTGAGTTCGTTTAAAGAGGGGGGAGAATGCGGGTATATCGCAAAAGATGTAATGCCACTGAACTTAGATCCAGCTAGCAATGAAGATACGTTCTTTATTAAAAGTAGGTTGGCCAATACAGGCAAAACCCCCGACGAAATTCAACAAAGCCATGCGAATTTTATTAAAGGAATGCGAATAAAGCAAGAAAAAGGAATAATCGCGGAATCGGCTGATAAAATATTTCATAAACCCGTCGGGCGTTACTATTACGCAAATAATGACACCCTTCTCATCGAAGAGACTACCGCTGCTGAAACCCCCATGAAGTCCCTCCCAAAAGATAATCAACCTGTTCCCAATCGTGACACGCCCTGACTCGGTATTTGTTGGGAACGACGTACCGATTCTGCGTATCAATTCCTCGGGCGAACCGGTTTTACAACACCAGTGACGATTGCTGCTGAAAAGGCCAGGGCTTGTTCTATGGCGGCCCTTCGCGGAAACGCCGGGCGGGCTATGGCATTCACCTTGTTTTGATACGGATGGAAGGAAAAGTCCCAGGGCGTTGCCCTGGACCCGCCGGGGGGGATAATCCCCCCCGGACCCCCGTATTCCCGAAAAGAGGCAACCCTCTTTTACTTCCCCGCCTCCGGATAGATGCGGGCCACGCCACCGTAGCTGCCGATCCACTGGGAGCCGTCGTTGGAGAAGGTCATGGAGAAGACGTTGTTGGAGAAGAGCCCTTCGGTGGTGGTGCGCACGTCGAAGGTGCCGTCGGGTTTGCGCAGGGCCAGGCCGCCGCTGCTGCCCACCCACAGACGGTCCTTGTCGTCGAGGGTCAGCATGAAGATGTGGTTGGAGGGCAGGCCGTCGTCCTTGGTCTGATTGGTCCAGGTTTTGCCGTCGAAATGGGCCAGTCCCGCACCCCAGGTGCCGGCCCACACCTCGCCTTTCGAATCCACCGCCAGCGAGATGATGTAGTTGGGATTGTAGGCCGTGGTCACTTCGCCCAGCCCCTGCTCCTGCTTCTGCCGGGCATGATGGCTGGAAACCTGGCTGGGATCGTTGTCGAACTCGTTCTGCGACTTCACCTTCTCATACGGCGCTCCCACCCCTTCCTTGTGGGTCCAGTGCTGCCACGTATTCTCGCGGAACAGCGCCAGTCCACCTTCCGTGGCCATCCAGATGTCGCCGTTCAGCCCTTCCGCCAAACCGTAAACCCAGTCGTTGGGCAGACCGCCCCCGGTGTTTTCCACGGTGTAGGTCTGCCACTGGCTGCGATCCTTCAGATTGCCTCCCACGATGCGGTTGGCTCCGGACCAGGTGGCAATCCACACATCCCCGTTCCTGGCCTGCAACACCCCGTAAACGAAGGCGTCCGCCAGCCCCTGGGGAATGTTGAAGGACTCCCACTTCTCCGTGGCGGGATCGAACAAGGAGAGCCCGCCGCCGTAAGTGCCCACCGCAATGGAATTGCCGACCTTGCCGACGTGGAAGACGCCGTTGGCCAGCAGACTGCCGTTGCGCACGTCGAAGAGCTTGTAGTCGTCCTTGTCCACCTCGTAACGGATCACCCCGCTGGAGGTGCCCACCCATACCTGGGAGCCGGTGGCGAACATGGCCTTGACGTTGCGATTGCCCACCCGGAAATGGGTGAACTTGCCCTTCGGCGCGGTCGCCGCCGCAGTGCCCGCCGCCGCTGCCGGCACGGGAGGATGTTTCAGATCCGTACTCAGGGGATCGAAACCGCCACTGCGCAGGGGAGCGGGGCTTTTGGCCGCCGCCGGGCTGGACGGGGCCGGGGACGCAGGCGGGGTCACAGCCGGCGCTTTGGGGGCCGCCGGTGCGGCGGGGGCGCTCGCGACCGCCGCGGGAGCCTTGGCGGGGGCTGCCGGTACGTTGCCTTGCTGGCGGCCCAGCATGTAGGCCCCGGTTACCAGAGTGGCGACACCCGCCAACAGCAAAAGATTCCTGCCTTGATCTTGCACGCGCGTCTCCTTATCCCTTGTTCGCCAATCCGATACGATAAACCTTGCCCCGGCTGCCCGCCCAGAGTTCGTTGGCGGGGGAGACGGCCAGGGCGTAAACATGGGCGCCCAGCAGCAGATGGTTCTGCGCCAGGGCGCGCCACCGGCCCTGATCGAAGTAGCCGATGCCGTTGCTGGTGCCGGCCCACAGCCGTCCGCCCTGGTCATGGGTCAGACTGTAGACGATGCTGCCCGGCAAACCCTCCTTGCGGGAGTAGCTGCGCCACTCCTTGCCGTCGAAACGGCTGACCCCGCCCCCCCAGGTGCCGGCCCAGACAGCGCCGTTACCCTCCAGAGCCAGGGAGAAGACATAGTTGGGATTGTAGGTGGACATGCCTCCCGAAAGAACCCCCAGATCATGCCGGTTGCGGGTGCCGAGTCCGGTGTTGGTGCTGACCGGCAGGCTCTCCACGTTTTCCGCCCCCAGTCCGTCGGCATGGGTCCAGGAGAGCCACTGCTGCCCGTCGAAACGGCTGATGCCCCCTTCGGTGCCGAACCAGACCCGTTTTTCCGCGTCGATGGCCAGGGCGTAGACCCATTCGTTGATCAGTTCCTTGATGTAGGTGTCCATGCGCCCGGTATTCAGGTCGAGACGATTGACCCCCGCCCAGGTGCCGATCCACAAACCGCCGTCGGGATGCTGGGCGAAGGAGTAGACCCAGTAGTCCGCCAGACCGTGCATGGGGAAATAGGTCTTCCACTGGCCGTCCTGGTAACGGGAGGCCCCTCCGGCGTTGGTGCCGAACCATTTGGCCCCGTCCCGGTCGACCCCGATGGAAAAGACATATTCGTTGGCCAGACCGTGATCCCGGGTGAAGGTGTTGACCACCTGCCCGTTGCCCAGATCGATCTCCATGACCCCGACGGAGGTGCCCACCCAGAGGCGGTTTTTATCTTTTTCCACCAGCAGGGAGCGCACGTAGACATCCTTGCCCACGTCGTAGGACTCCAGGATCGTGGGGGTGGCCGGCAGCGCCTCGCTGACCGGTTTGGCCGGGGCGGTTTCAGCCGGTTTGGCCGGGGCGGTTTCAGCCGGTTTGGCCGGGGCGGCAGGGGGTTTGTCCGGAGTCTTGGCTTTTTCCGGGGGGGAGGAGCTGTCCGACGCGGGCGAGCAGCCCCAGGTCAGCCCCAGGAGCAGGCATAACACGGTTAATTTTTTCATTTTCTCATGCTTCTCATGTAGGCGACCACATCCAGGATCTCGATATCGGAGAGAACCGCCCGAAAGGAGGGACAACCGGCGCCCCCCTGGCGGATACGGTTCAACAGGGCCGTGTCGCTGCGCAGCAGTCCGTTGTTGGGATCGGACTTGCGGGCGAAATCGGGTGATTGCGGCAGACCCGCCTTGCCGTTCATGCCGTGGCAATGGGCGCAGTTCTTCTTGTAAAGCTCCTTGCCTTCGAAGGGGTCGGCGGCGAAGAGGGGAGCGGCCAGGATCCAGGGCAGTATCGCCAGGAAGCGGACTCTTCTCACAGGTCGTCGCTCTTCTTGTTGGGGGATTGTTTGACCTTCTCCTCCCAGCTTTTGGCTTTGGCGGCATCGGGTTTCATGTCGGGGGTGCCGGCCTTATAGAGGCGGGCCAGCTCCTTCATGGCCGGAACGTAGCCCAGATCGGCGGATTTTTCCAGCAGTGACAGGGCCTTGTTCAGATCGGGAGTCTGGTTGAACTCCCCCAGGAGGTGAACCTTGGCCAGAACCAGCATGGCCGGGCCATACTGCATGGAGGCGGCCTTTTCGATCATGGCGAGCCCCTCCTTCTCCTTTTTGGGGCCGGCGTCACCGTTGGTCATCATGACGCCGATGCCCAGGAATCCGGCGGCCTCTCCGGCATCGGCGGCCTTGCGGAACCAGACCAGGGCGGCATCGTTCTCTTCCGCCCGGTCGAGGATGATGGCCAGTCGCGCCATGGCCCTGGTGTGTCCCGCCTCGGCGGCCCGTTTGAAGGAGCTCATCGCCGTTTGCAGGTCGTCCCGACTTTGGGCCTTGATGCCCTCTTTGTAGTCATCCTCCGGGGAGGCCCAAGCCGTTCCCGCCGCCAGAAGGGTGGCCAGAAAAAGCCCATAGAATCCTTTTTTGCCGATCATTCGCCTCTCTCCTCTACAGTTTGGGCACCTGGGCCTGTTCCAGTTTGCGATACAGGCTCGACAGCCCGATGCCCAACTCCTTGGCCGCCAGACGACGGTCCCCGTTGGCCTCCTCGATGGCCTGCAGAATCAGTTGAATTTCCATGTCCCGCATGCGGTCCCGCAAGGTTTTGGATCCACCCGAGGTGAAGATTTCCCCGCTGCGAGGCGCGGAGGGGGCGCAGTCCGCCACGGAGGCCGGCAGATCCTCCAGCCCGATATGACCATCTTCGGTCAGAATGGCCGCTCTTTCCAGGGCATTTTCCAACTCACGGGTATTACCGGGCCATTCGTAGGCCAAAAGGGCCTCCCGCGCCTCCGGGGCCAGGGTCAGCACCACGCCTCCGCCCATCTTGGCGCCGTTTTTGTGCAGAAAATGGTCCACCAGCACCTCCAGATCCTGGGAGCGCTCCCGTAACGGCGGGATGTGGATGGCGAAGACGTTGAGCCGGAAGAAGAGATCCTCCCGGAAGGTGCCATCGCCGACCATGGTTTTGAGGTTCTTGTTGGTGGCGGCGATGATGCGCACGTTCACCTGGCGGAACTGTTCGCTGCCCACGGCGCGAATCTGGTTCTGCTCCAGGACGTGCAGCAGCTTGACCTGGAGATGCAGGGGCAACTCGCCGATTTCGTCCAGGAACAGGGTGCCGTTGTCCGCTTCGGCGAAGAGGCCCTTTTTGGCCCGGTCCGCCCCGGTGAAGGCCCCCTTGACGTGGCCGAAGAACTCGCTCTCCAGCAGGTGGTCGGGGATGGAGCCGCAGTTGACCGGAATGAAGAGGCCCTTGGCCCGTGGACTGGCATCGTGGATGGCGCGGGCATGCACGCTCTTGCCGGTGCCCGACTCCCCGGTGATCAGCACGGTGTGGTCGGTGCGGGCCACCTTTTGAATCTGGCGGTCCAGGCGCTGCATGGCCGGGGAGTCGAGGGGGCAGATGCCCTGACCGCGGGTGATCTGGCGCAGGGTGCGGTTTTCGTCCTGCAGACGGATGATGTTGCCCACCTGCACCAGATGGTGCAGCAGATCCTCCTTGCGCAGGGGCTTGATCATGTAGTCGTAGGCCCCGGCCCGCATGGCCTCGATGGCGGTATTCACCGAGGCGAAGGCGGTCATGATGAGGAACTGGGTGTCCATCCCCTGACTGCGCACCTTCTTCACCAGCTCGATGCCGTCCATGCGGGGCATGCGGATGTCGCAGATGACCACGTCCACCACCCCCTTTTCGAGGATGGCGAAGGCCGCCTCGCCGTCCTCGGCCTGATCGACCAGATAGCCCGCCTTGCGCAGGGTGCCCTGAAGCACCTGCCGGATGGCCGGTTCGTCGTCCACCACCAGTATCTGTAACGGTGTTTCCATGACGCTACTCTCCGCCGGCATCCACCGGCAAGCGGAAGCCGACGCGGGTGCCCTGGCCAGGGGTGCTGTCGATGGCCATCTCCCCACTGTGCTCCGTGATGATGTTGAAACACAAGGATAAGCCCAAACCCGTGCCCTTGCCGACGGGTTTGGTGGTGAAAAAGGCGTCGAAGGCATGGTGACGGGTGTATTCGTCCATGCCGGGGCCGTTGTCCTCGACTTCCACCCACACCGAGTCCCCCTGTTTCCGGGAAACCACCCGGATGCAGGGTTGCTCCACCTGGGCGGAGGAGAGGGCGTCGGCGGCGTTGATGATCAGGTTGATGAGAACCTGGCGCAACTGGTCCGCCGAGGCGTTGACCGCCGGCAGATCGAAATCGAGATCGCTGCGGCACTCCACCCGGTGGCGCACCCGCTTGTCGAAGCGCATGATGCGCAGGGTGGAGGTGATCAGACCGTTCAGGTCCACCAGTTGCCGGGTATCGGTCTGGGGTTGGGAGAACTCGGAGACCTCCCGGGTGATGGAGAGCAGGCGTTCGATCTGCTGTTCGATGAGGCGCAGATGTTCGCGGGGCGTCTCCTGGTCCGGGGTGTCGGGCAGGTTGTCGAGCAGGGCTTCCACCAGACCGGAGATGGCCGCGATGGGATTGCCGATCTCGTGGACGATACCGGCGGCCAGGGTGCCCACGGCGGCCATCTTCTCCTGCTGGAAGGCTTTGCGCCGCGCGGTTTCCAGATCCGCCAGGCTCTTCTTGCGTTCGCTGATGTCGCGCATGGTGGCGATGAACTGGGCGCGATCATCCAGGCAGACGTGGCTGACGGTCAGTTCCAGCGGAAAACTCTCCCCGTTGGCGCGTTGCACCTCGACCTCCCGTTCGAAGAAGATCTCGCTGCGCAGGGGACTGGTGACGTTAATTTTGACGTTTTTCTCGAACCATTCCAGGTAGCGCCGGATGTAGGCGTCGTGATGGGGACGGTGTTCGGCGGGCACCAGCAGGCGGATGTTGTGGCCCACCAGATCCCGGGCTTCCAGGCCGAAGATCTTTTCCACCGCCTGGTTGACCGATTCGATGATGCCCGCGCCGTCGGTGGTGACGATGCCTTCCACCACGTTGTCCATGATGGTGCGCAGGCGCATTTCGTTGCGGTGGATCATCTCCTCGGCCAGCTTGCGTTCGGTGATGTCCTCCTTGACGGCCAGGTAGTGGGTGGGCACCCCGCGCGGATCGCGGATCACCGAGATGGAGGCGTATTCCCAGAAGAGTTCGCCGTTCTTGCGGCGGTTGAGGAACTCCCCGCGCCATTCGTGGTAGCGCTGCAGGTGTTGCCACATCTTCTGGTACTCTTCCCGCGACATGCGGCCCGATTTGAGGATGCGGGGATCCTGTCCCTGGACATCGGCCAGGGTGTAACCGGTCACCTGGCAGAATTTGGGATTGACGTACTCGATGCGGTTGGAAAGATCGGTGATGATCACCGAGGCGGGGCTCTGTTCCACGGCGCGGGTGAGTTTGCGCAGCTCCACTTCGGTGCGCCGGCGCTCCTGGATCTCCCCCTCCAGGGCCTCGTTGGCTTCGGAGAGGCGTTTGGTGCGTTCCCCAACCCGCTCCTCCAGAAGCTGGTTGGACTTTTGGATCTCGTCGAGATAGACCATCAGGGTCGATTGCTGGGCCTGGATGAGGCGCTGGGCGCGGCTCACGATGACGAACAGTATGCCGTAGAGGGCCAGGAAGAAGCCGGTCAGCACCAGAATCACCTGGCGACGGGTGTAATCGAGCTGGTCGATGGTGTCGGTCACGTCGTAGTAGAGTTCGAAGACCCCCAGGATTTCGCCGTTCTTGCGCAGGGGCACATAGCTGGAGATGAGGTTGCGGTCTTCCAGAACCCCGTCGAAGGTGGGAAACTTGTGCCGATAGGTCAACTGGCTGGTCACCCCGCCTTGCAGCGCGGTTTGGAAACCGAAGTTGCCCGACTGGTCCTGGCCGATCTGGCTGGACTGACTGGAGTAGATGGTCAGGCCCCGTTTGTCGTAGAGTTTGACCTTGACCACGTCGATGCCGTTGACCAGATGGCGCACGGTGAAGTCGAGGCTGGAGAGCAGGGAGTGAACCGGCAGTTCGTCGGAGCCGAGCCGTTCCACTTCGCGCAGGTAGCCCTGCAGCAGGGGCCAGAGGGTGTTGGCGAAGGCCCGGGTCAGGGCCACGTTTTGCCGTTCGCCGATGTGGAGCAGGTTGTCGATCTGGATCTTGTGAAAAAACCAGCCCAACGAAACCGCCACCGCGATCATGGCCAGCAGACTGGTGATGGAAAAGAAGCGCACCAGGGGAAACGGCGCGGGCAGGGGCGGTTTGGCGCCATCCGTATTCGGCGAGGAGGTTGCAAGGATGGAATCGTCGTTCATTGCCTGCCTTGGAAGGAATTGAATCGTGTTGCCGATCCGCTGGTCGAAAATGCTTCTGTTGTGTCTGCTCTCACTTCCGGTCGTTGCCGGCGATCTTGCGGAACATCGCACCTGGCTGGCCGGGGATGGCCTTCACGACACGGCCAACCGTTCCTTGAGCCTGTTGCAAGATCCGGCCCGAGGCATGGAGGGTTTTCCCGTGGACCGGTTGGGGGCCACCAACTGGGTGGAGACCCTCTCCCGTGGGCTGATCGCCCCCCGGGCCGATACCGGCGGCAAGGGGGTCATGAAGAGTCTCGAATCGACGATCCTCATGACCAACACCCGCAACATGCCCCACGTCACCTTTCCCCATGGGGCCCATACCCGCTGGCTCGATTGCGGCAACTGCCATCCTGACATCTTTCTGCCCGTGGCCAAAGGCAATGTGGTGACCATGAACGCCATTTTGCGGGGTCAGTTTTGCGGGGTCTGTCACGGCAAGGTGGCTTTTTCGCCGCTGGTCTGCGAACGCTGCCACAACGTCACCCATGCCGATTCCCCCAAAGCCTGGTGGTGAACGGTCCGGTGGAAGATGCTTCTTAAAGATATCAATTCCTGTTTGCGGGAAACAGGCCTTGTCGTTGTTCCCACAAATGGGAAGAAAATGGGGCCGGAGGGGGCGAAAAGGGGCTGTTTCACCGGTTTCAGGGGTTGAATCGGGGCAATGCGGGTTGGCACTCAAATTGAGATAGGTCAAACAGCATCTGTGAAGAATCGTTGCCCCAGTGCCGAGGAACCCCGCCATGCATGTCCGACTGTGGATTCTGATCATACTCCCCCTGGCTGCAACTCTGTTCACATTTATCGTTCCCGGCACTCCCCTGCCTGCTCCCCATCAGGGGGGGCAGGGGTTGGCAACAGCTCTGCTGCTCTACTTTTCCCTGTCTCTGGTCTCCTGGGTGGCCTATCGCACGGCCTACTCGGGCTTTGCCTGGGGCAAGGGTCTGTTCCTGGCTGGTCAGGATCCCCGGACGGTGCTGGAGAGAGGGGTTGCCTCGCCCCCGCCGTCGCGTGAGGAGCTGATTCGCCCTGTAGTGGTGGTCGCATCCCGGGAGGCGGGGGTTCTGGTCCAGGGGCGGGAAGCCGGCCTCGACATGGCCCGGCGGGTTTTCGCCAGTGTGCAGGAAGGGGTGGTCATCACCGACGCCAGCGGGTCGATCTGTTCGGCCAATGCCTCTTTCCAGGCCATGACCGGCTACGAAGAGGCGGAGATGCTGGGGCGCAACATGCGCTTTCTCAAAAGCGGTCGTCACGACGCCGCCTTTTACGCCGAGCTGTGGAAATCCCTGTTGAGCAAGGGGCAGTGGCAGGGCAACATCTGGAACCGTCGCAAGAACGGCGACATCTATCCCCAGTGGAGCACCATCAACTGCATTCGGGACAAGGACGGCGTGATCCGCCACTTCGTGGGGGTGTTGTCGGATCTGACCGACATGCGGGAGAGCGAAGAGCAACTCAAGTATCTGGCCCATTACGATCCGCTGACGGAGCTGCCCAACCGGATTCTCTTCAAGGATCGTCTCAGCCAATCCCTGTCTCAGGCCCGCCGCACGGATCAGCTTGTGGGGGTGCTGTGGCTGGGGTTGGACCGTTTTCGCCAGATTAACGGCGCCGGCAGCCGCGCCCTTGGCGATCAGGTCCTCAAAGCGGTGGGTGCGCGCCTCCGGAATGCCCTGCGGGAAGGGGATACGGTGGCTCGGGTCGGCGGCGACGAATTCGCCGTGCTGGCCACCAACATTCTGGAGGTGCAGCACCTGGGGCATGTGGCGGAGAAGCTGCAACAGGCCCTGAATCAGGACATCCGCATCGGGGATCAGTCCCTTCGGGTTCACGCCAGCATCGGCGTGACCATCTTCCCCCTCGATGAAAGCGATCCCGACACCCTGCTCAAGCATGCCGAAACCGCCATGGGGCAGGTCAAGGCCCGTGGCGGCAGCGGTTCGCAGTTCTTCACCCAGCAGATGGGTGAGATGGCCATGCGGCGCTGGAACATCGAGAAGGGGCTGCAGCGGGCCTTGGAGCGGGGTGAGTTCTTCCTGCACTATCAGCCCCAGTATTGCGTGGCCACGGGTCGGCTGGTGGGGGTGGAGGCGCTGGTGCGCTGGCGCAGCCCGCAATTCGGCCTGGTGTCGCCGGATCAGTTCGTGCCCCTGGCCGAGGAGAGCGGCCTCATCGTGCCCCTCGGGGAGTGGGTGCTGCGGGAGGCCTGCCAACAGAACGTGCGCTGGCAGGAGGCCGGTTACGCTCCCATCAAAATGGCGGTGAACGTCTCCCCCCGGCAGTTTCTCAAGGACGGCCTCGAAGAGGCGGTGGAAAACGCCCTGACCGACACGGGACTCGATCCCCGCTGGCTGGAACTGGAGATCACCGAAAGCCTCTTCCTCGGCGATCAGAAGCGGGTTCTCTCCGTGCTCAAACGGTGGCGGGAGAAGAAGTTGCACATCTCCATCGATGATTTCGGCACCGGCTACTCCTCCTTGAGCTATCTCTCCACCTATCCGGTGCAGTCCCTGAAGATCGACCGGTCCTTCATCCGGGACGTGGCGCGCAATGCGGAGAGCGCCAGCATCGCCCGCACCATTCTGAGCCTGGCCAAGAACCTCAACCTCTACGTGGTGGCGGAAGGGGTGGCCAACGAAGACCAGATGAGTTTCCTGCGCGGCATGGGTTGCGACAAGGTGCAGGGCTTTCTCTTCTCCCCTCCCGTTCCCGCTCAGGACATCCTCCCGCTGCTCTCTCCCATGGAGGCGTTCCCGGCGCACTTCACGGAATGCGACGCCCGGTCGAACCAATACGCCGCGGCGGCCTCCCTGAACTGATTGAACCGTGCTGTACCTTGCCCATCCTCTCCTTCCGAGCGGATGGGACTTTTTTTACCGCTGCCGCGTATTGTTTCACAGACATTTCCGGTGGAAGGTGGGGGATGTACGATCAGGATGACTCTTTGGGGAGGATCGGTTATCATGCGTAAAATCGGGGTGTTGTGTCTGGCCGTGCTGATGGGGGGGTGCCTCAAGGCGGAGATCAAACCGGAGGCCGGAGCCCCCGCCGCCCCGGAGGTGCGTCAGGCGAAGGCGAAGTCCGCATCGGGAGGGCGCGAGATGATCGGGCGCAATCGTGACGAGTTGGTGCAACGTTTTGGCCAGCCTCAACAGATCATGGATGTGACTCTCGTGGGCCGTCCGGCTTCGGAGGGATGGGTTTACACCGGCGGGTCGTGTTTCGACACCTATGTGGTTCTTGAACAAACGGGCGAAGTGATCGACTATTTTTGTCGCTGAACGAGGTGAAGGAGCGGATACGTGAAGGCAATGGTTCGGGCTATGGGGTTGTTGGCGGCGGGAGTGGTCTTTTCGGCGGGCCTGGTCCTGGCGGAGGGGGTGCAGGGAATGGATCCCATCGAAAAGCGCAAGGAGATCGTGGACGCGGTGGATTGGAAGGCCGTGGAGAAGGTGACGGTGGAGTTGAAAGAACACAATTACACCCCGGACAAGCTGGTCTTCAAGGCGGGGCAGCCCTACCAGCTGATCATGCGCAATGTCGGCGAGAAGAAGCACTATTTCACCGCGCCGGAGTTTTTCAAGGCGATATCCGCCCGCAAGGTGCAGTCGGACAAGGATGGGGAGATCAAGGCCCCCTATTTCCTGGCCATCGAGATGATGCCGAAGGGGGGACAGTTGGATCTCTACTTCGTGCCGGTGACCAAGGGCAGCTATCCCCTGTATTGCACGGAGTCGGACCATCGGCAGCAGGGTATGGAAGGTTCAGTGGTCATCGAGTAGTTCAGCGGTTGCGGGGGGAGTGATCTCCCCCCGTGGTCCCTCCCGGAAAAGCCGTCGGAGCATCTCATGAAGTCGAACGCCACACTGTTAGCCATGTTGTTGGGGGGGCTGTCGGGCGCGGTTTGGGCCGAGTCGCCGGGACTGGAGGTTGCGCCGATGCTGCCCCCGATGGAGCTGAAGGTGGAGTCCCTGACAGCCGCGCCGGTGATCGACGGCGTCCTGGATGATTGGGCCGGGGTTTCCCCCCGTGCGGTCGGCGTCTCCCCGGTCGTCGAGAAGGATGTGCAAAATCGCGTCGGCAAGGCGGAGGTGGCCTTGCGGGTGGGGGTCTTCGGCGGACGGTTCTATCTGGCGGCGCGTTGGGCGGATGATGCGGCGGACGTGCAGTTCCGTCCCTGGCGTTGGCGGGATGGCAAATACGTGCGTTCCGAAAATCGGGACGACCAGTTCGTGGTGCGTTTCGACATGGGCGGGGATTACGATTCCTGCATGTTGGCCAAAACCAGTTACAAGGTGGATGTGTGGCGTTGGTCGGCGGGGCGCAGCAATGCGGTGGGTCTGGCGGAAGATCAGAGCCATGTCATCAGCCTGGATCCGCTGGAGGATGCCTCCGATTTTCAGGGGCCCAAGGGGACGGTCTATATCTTGAAGCGTAATGACGCCGGGGAGGCTTTTTACGCCAATGCCAAGGCTCCTGCGGCCAAAGCGGGGGAGGAGGAGCCGGGGATCGTGATGTCGGGTTCCGGATCGGGCAGTCTGGTGGATGTGCAGGCCAAGGGGGTCTGGAAGGACGGCTACTGGAATCTGGAGATGTCACGGGCTCTGAACACCGGCAATGCCGATGACGTGGTCCTGGGTGGCAAACCGATCCGGGGGGCCGTCGGGGTCTTCAACAAGGCGGGCAACGAACACAAGAGCGTCTCGGGCACCATCAACTTTGTCTTTCCGAAGTGAACCGCGTCCCCCTGGGGATGCGTCGTTTGTCCATTCATACGGGGGTCCGGGGAGGGTCTCATCCTCCCCATCCGTGAAGTTACCACCCGGACCCGGCCGGGGCCGTACCGGACCCCTTATTCCGTTTCTGATTCATTTTTGCATTATTGCAGGGGTCTGGGGACCATCATGGTCCCCGGCAGGGGTTTGGGGACGGAGTCCCCAATGTGTTGTCTTTGACTTATTTTTGTTCTTTTATTCCCCTGGAAGGAGAGCCTTTCAGGGGAATAAAAGAACAAGAGAAAATCAATAACAGAACCTTGGAGGCTCCGCCTCCACAATTCGGCAGGAAAGCCTGATTGGACGCCGCAAAGCGGCGCCCGAGTCCAACCTCCGCGGGGGCGATAATCGCCCCCGGATCCCCGTATTAATGAACGAATGAAATGGAATCACCCAGCCCGTGGCCCTCGGCTGATTCCCGAACGGGAAAGCTCCGGGGCGGTCCGCCATGGCGATGCGTTTTTCCGGTCGGATTCTTCCAGGCTCTCCTCGGGTTCTCGTTTGCGTGAAGTAAATCACAAATAGAATACAGATTAGAATAGTCACCAATAGTGACACGTCTTCCGTGTCATATACTTGTGCATATCAATCGGCTTTCATCGAAATCTTAATTCGTTTCGCGCTGCAAAAAATCCCCTGACAGCTGGATAAATAGAACTACTCAAACAAGTCGAATTATTCTATGTTGACCGATCGTGGAGAGGGGATTGTCAAAGAAATTCATCGGTATTTGCCTTGACATGGTTCATGTGGTCATGTTAGTTGAAGCGAACGACACTAAACGGAGGAGCAAAAAACGATAAGGTAATCATCAGGGTTCTCTTAAACAACATATTCTGATATGCGGGCGCGATCTTTGGGCGGCGTAAAACCGGTCCTGCGGAAAACTTTTTCCATAAGGCGTGTGTTGCTGTCGCGGAAGGATGAGGCGGGCCGGGGTGGCCTGCGCTCCGTGTTCCCGTTCGGGATCGGGTCTCTTTCGGGAGACTCCGGCAGGGGTTTGTATAATCATAATAATCAGAAATAGCTAAAATAATAAATTATTCTCTTTTTTTGGGAGATATAATACCTAAAAGAATAATCTATTAGAAAATAATCAATATTGATTAGTTTATTGGTTAATAACGAAATATCTAAATCGTCTGGTCTATCGGTTTATGAAGGCGTTCGTCGGGCAAATCCACTCCATCGAAACCAACAGGAAGGAAAGGCTAATGATTTACGCAAGTCTGGCAGCAAAGAAACAAGGTATTCGTATGCATACCGGTAAGCCGATGGTGGCGGCGAAGAGAGCTCAACCGGAAGCGATCGATTTCGTCATCCACCGCATGGCAACTTACGGAAACTCCCAAAAGGAGATCCCCCGGCGGGTCACCCTGATCCGTCATAACCCCGCCGCACCCGGCGGCGACCTGCTCTATCTCGACCAAACCCCCGTGCCGAGGGAAGCCTTCCACTACGATGCCCACGATAAAACTTTGCGTTGGCAAGGCCTCTTCGGTGGCGGCCAGTTGCATCTCAGCCACGACGGCAAAAGCGCCGTCGGGGCTGTCGGATCGGCGCAAAGCGCCGTATCGGTCAGCGGCGGCGCCGTGGCGCAGTTCTCCTGCGACGTGGCCCTGAATTGCGGCGCCTCCTACATCACCGACGGCAGCAAAGTGACCGGACTCACCTGGGATACCTCTTCCAGCGACTGGAAAAATGCCTCCTGGGTGGCCAACCGCTTGTTATTGACCTATTCGGTGCAGAAGACCGATCCCATTCTGCCCCCCACCTTCACCTTCGAATTCGCCGACCTGCAAACAGGCGCCATCCCCTGGGACCCCGTTTTGGGCAATTTTACCGCCAGTCTCGCCCTCGGTTCGAAAAGCGGCCAGATGGTCTGGAATCTGGTGTTCAAATCCACCATCGCCCCCGACCCCGACAAGGGCGATGCCTGCACCGGTCCCGATACGGTCTACCCCTGGTGGATGCAGGCGGTGGAGGATGCCGCCGCCTCCACCATCAACGGGGTTCTGGAGATCGACGATATTGCACCCAACGGGAAGCTGGTCGGCTTTCAGGGGAACCGGGTCAATCCCATGGCCCAGGGCTATTATCAAACCAGCCCCCGAATGGCCCCCTTCGCGGTTTTCAACGGGAAGTTGCACGTCGACGGTCAGCCCGTGGCCAACTCCCGCATGCAGGGGGGCACCCTCTTCTGGCAGGATCTCGATTCCTCCCATCAGCAGCGCCTGGGACTGCCCGCCAGGGGAATGCTGAAGTTCGACGCCCACGGCAGTCGGGCCCTGGGAAGCGCCCCGTTGCTCAAAGCCACCCGCCTGAGCAGCGACAACGCCATCAAGAGCATCGCGCAACACAATGACCTGCATCCCGATCTGCATGCCTCCCTGGAGGCCCAGAGCGAGTCGTTGACCGACTCCTCCCCGACGATTTACGGCCTGCTGGCCATGACCCCCTTCGGACAGGATTCCAGCGGAGCCTGGGGGGATCAGGTGCAGGAAGGGGTGCGGGCCGATCTGCAGGAGATCATGAATTCCTTCGTCCCCTCCGATATCTGGAACCTGCTCTTTCCGGGGATCAATCAGCCGATTCTGACGGGAGAACTGGCCACGGTGGCCAACTCCCCGGTGGCGGGGGTGGCCGATCCCATCGCCTGGTATAAATCTCTTGGCACCGCCGTGATGTCCCAGGGCATGGCCAACGGTTCCGACTCCAACTGCCAGAACCTCAACGGGCAGCGGGCTGCCGCCTGGCTGAAACAGGAGGTGGCCAACTCCGCCGTTTATCAGGCTCACAGCCAGTTGCTCTTTCAATATCGCTGGGGGCAGCGTTACAACACCATGGTGGACTATCTGAACGATCAACGCGACAATGCCGCCACCTACGCCACCCAAATCGACGCCCACCTTCAGTCGGCCATCACCGATATCAACACCAACGTCATCGTCGATGCCTCCTCACCGGCCAACCTCAAGAGCGACCTGATCGCCGAGGCTACCGCGATGGCGGATTACGCCAAGACCAATCAGCTCTACTGGGCATACGTCTATTACCTTTACAACACCGCACCGGCCATTCTGGCCAACATCGCCATTCAGCTATCCATCAGTACCGGATCGAGCGACGGAACCAGCCTGGCGCGTCTTTTCCAGCAGAACATCACCGTTCTCACCGCGTTGGACCCCTCCGGAACCTTTGCCCAGTATTACAACAAGACCATCAACACCTTCATGGCCAGCAACATTCTGCCCACCATGTACGGTTTCACCGGAGACGCGGACGACTTCTCCCTGATCAAGGAGTATCTGCAGACCTTCGTGAATCAGAATCTGCAAAGTGAAGATGCCCAGATAGCCGCCGCCGCCAACCAGCTTCAAGCCATTTTGGGCCAAGACGATTCGGAGGCCATGCTCAAGGCATCGATCGAGGCTCTCGTCTCCTTCTCCAACATCATCTCCGATACCATGGCTCTGCCCTATGTGGCCCAGAAATGGACCACATGGTTCAAGAGTTCCTACCCCAAGCTGGCTTCGTCGGCGGAACTGTTCGGCAGTGTGTTGATCGGTGGCATCACCTGCCTGGCCATTTTCAACCTCTTCACCGCCTACAAGAGCTGGGACCAGTTGGACGCGGGCGAACGCACCGAGTTGATTCTCGCATCGACGCAACTGGGGCTGCAGATCCTGGCGGCGGTGGTGAAACGCGGGGTGCGCATTTATGCCATCTACGGGGTGGAGGGCATGACCTTCGCCCAACGGAGCGCCGCCATCAGCCGCATTCTGGCCACGGGGGAGGCCAGCCAATTGGATGCGGGGTTGATCAACATCTCCAATCGAACCGCCCAGTGGTTGGGCGACACGGCGGGAAGCACGGCCATCCGGGAAGAGATCGCCAGCTTGATGATGATCGGGGAGAACGACGTGAAGGCCGTCTCCTGGACCACCCGCATTTTCGGGCGCAACCTGGATGAGTTCATGGCCACCCGGGTGGGTCCGCTATTCATCCTGGCCGGCATCGGCATGAGCATCTATTTCATTTCCACCGGGGAATCGGGGGTGGCCCTGGCGGCGGATATCGTCAACATCGTCAGCAGTTCCCTGATGCTCTTCTCCATGGTGGGCGGCTGGGCGATCGAAGGCGGCATCATCGCCGCCGAAGGGATCATGGCCTCCATCATCGCCATCGCCGGTCCTCTGGCCATCATCGGCGCTTTGGTGGGATTGGGACTCATGCTCTATGAGATGTTCAAGAAACAACCCGATCCGGTGGAGGATTTCGTCAACGACTACGCCAAACCGGCGGGTTTCTACGTCCCTTCGAAGTGCGGCGCCATCGACTATGTGGTTTCGTATGCCGATGCCAACCAAGGCAACCTGATGATGACGGGCTTCCGTATGGGGGTTGACGACCAGTCCCTGGTCGTCGCCAGCGACGGCTCCGTCAACTGGGGTTCGGCCACCTTCCTGCCCAACAGCGTCTGGCAGGTGCAAACCGATGGTTTGGGCATGAGCCGTATCGGCACCCTGGTGCAAAGCGATCCCACCAAGGGGCCATCGGCGATGTGGCTCAGTCTGATGAGCGACAATACGGTCAGCTTCCAACCCAAGATGGGCACGACAACGCCGCCTTCCGGCAGCCCCACGGTGCGTACCCAGACCTGGTTGACCGCACCTGCCGGCACGGCCAGCACCTCCGGCGGCAATCTGGTCTCCGTTCCGCTCACCTTCCAGCCGGTCTTCCCGGACAGCAAAGGCAACTACCAACCCTCCCAGGCCTCCGGTTGGTTGATCAAAGTCAGCAACGGCCTCTCCTGCAGCGCCGTGAGTTCTACGCCGTTCACGGTGCGGATGTCGGGCATGGCCCCCTACTACATGACCATGAAGGAGATGCGGTTCGCCCTCAATTCCACCCCTTCGACCACACAACGTTTCGGCGCCTCCTTCGGGGTCAATCCCAGCACGCCGCTTTACTATGCCAATACGGGAACCTTGCCGCCCTTCCTCTCGTTCGACGGCAAAACCGGCATCTATGCCCCCAACGGCCAGAAAGCCACCACTGCGGCAACGTTGGCCAACACCCTGACGGCGAGCAATGTCCTCGGCCAGCTTTCGGTGAATTTCGCCATCACCGTGGCGTAACCGACCTTGCCAAACCGGCTCACCCCGGACAGGACGCTTGACCGGCGTCTTGTCCGGGCCTCCGTTTCCATCTCCTTCGAGGGGGCATCATGACAACCTACTTGCAGTACGCCCAGCAGTTGGCCCAGGAACTGATCAGCGCACCGCCTTCGGGAATCTCCCTGAGCGGTCTTACCGACTCGAACGTCAATTCCCAGTTGACGGCCCTGATCAATGCCTTTCCCTATTTCGGTGATACCGATTGGAACAGCGCCCATCGGGGGGCCTTGTCCAATCTGCTGCAGGTCAATCTGCCGAACAACGGCATCGCTCCGCATCCCGACGAGAGCGGTCCCTGGTATGCCTATTACCGTTCGACCTACAGTTATAACGGCTCCGCTTCGGGCTATGCCAATGCCTTTTTTCCGGGGGCCGTGTTGTCCGCATCCGGCTCTCGGGTGGCCAGCGAGGTGGCGGCGGTCAATGCCGGCATGAACGGTTCCTGGTGGGGAGGTTATGCCGTTCCCGTGCTGACCGACGCCATTCGGGCCCAGGTATCGGTCGGGGTGGATGCCAACAAGTTGACCACTGCCCTGGGCAATTACCATAGCGCCCTCATGCCGGCGCTTGCCGCCAGTTATCTGGGAACCTTCAAAGCGGGCTTCAATCCCACAGCCCAGGCCTGGAGCAGCCTGGTCAATTCGGGCAATTCGAGTGCTGCGGCCACCCTGCTGGACCAGAAGATCAGCTCGGGTCAGTTTACCGCCAACATCAACCAGTCCATTGCCATGGGGGGGGACAGCAGCAATGCGGCCACCTGGTTTTTGTTCAACCTGTGGATTGCACTGAAAGCCCTGGGCTGGTCCGACGTGGACGGGGCCATCAGCCGTTACAAGGCTGCCGGAATGAGCATTCCGGGGCAGGTGGATGCCGTGAAATGGTGGAACGGCGGCTACATCAGTTGGTACAGCCCGCTTTCGGGAGCCGATTTGCCCTCGTCGACCATCACCGCTTCCATGCCGGAAAGCGAGTTGACCTCCTACACCGGTTCCTACATGCCCAGCCACTCCTCCGTCAACGAGGCCGACGGGTACAGCCACAGCTTCTGCGAGTGGGGCAGCTTGGCCCTTTACAAACCCGACAGCGGTAGTTGTTTCGGCGGGGAGACGCGGGTGCTGATGGCCGATGGCCGTGTTCGCCGCATCGCCGAGGTGCGAATCGGGGATATGGTGCAAACCGCAGGCGGCCCCCGCGTGGTGGTGATGATCGAAACGCCGAAACGGGCCGGACGGAAGCTCTATTCCGTGAACGGGCAACAGGTTTTCACCACGGCGACCCATCCCTTTCGCCGTGGGGCAGAGGGTGGACCGTTGCGTTATGCCGTCTCGCCCTGGGGGTTGATCGACGGGATTCCCGACATGGCGTCGCAGGGGGAGGGGGTTCTGAAGGCGGGGGTGGTTCTCGCGGGAATGCGCGATGGGCGCAGCGCTGCCTTGACGGTGCAGCGGGTGGAGGAATACGAGTCGTCGGATCCGCAGGAGGTGGTTTACGATCTGCTGTTGAACGATTGGGAAAACGGTCATGGGCTCTATTATGTCGGGGGGCCGGAGAGCTTTTTCGTGGTGGAGGCTGAAACCGCCAATCCGCTCAGTCATCCCGAGGTGACCACGGCGGTGATCGCGGCCATGGAGATGAGCCATGGCAGCTGTCGGGAACATCTGGGAGAACCCCATGTGGAAATCCCCAAGGTGGTTGGCAAGCTCGATGCGCAGCGCATCGCCCGTCAGGCGCGCAAGGCGGTGCGTCCTTACCTGGGCGGCAAGCCCATGCCGCCGACGCCCGATACCCGACCCACATTTTGCAGGCTGAACGGGGAGTGGAACGCCCACTCGTCAATGCTGGAATATTATCTGGTGGGGCGGTTTGGTCGCTGGTTGCGCAGCGAAATCGCCAACGGTTGGCGTTGTCACGGTTCGGGAGTGGCGGGTGATCATCTGGCGGTGGGTTTGTTCGATATCGAATTTGTCGGAGATCCGGCTCCCGAGCCGGGGCGGGATGTCGAGGTGGAGCTGGATTTGGAGGGTGTTTTCCGACACGGGGAGACGGCTTCCGTGAGTCTCTCCGTGGCGGTGAAGCCGGAGTCCGCCTGGCGGCTGGTGATTGATCGAACCCTGGATCTGGGGCGGGTGGGGGAGTTGCCTTCCCGGACCATGCTTCTGGGCGCCATCCGTCAGGGGGGGCAACTCCTGGGAAGTTTCCGTTGCGCCGTGTCCGGCGGGGAGTCGGGCCGGGGTCGTGGGGACCATTTCATCTTTCATCCGAACGGGCGGATCATCGGGCGGATTTGTCTGGATCAACGCCTGCTGTGTACCCGTGAACTTCAGGAGGAGGAGACCGCGGCGCAGCGATGGCGGCAGGATCCGGGCGCGGCACAGGCGCTGGCGGTGGTATTGGGCCGTCAGATCGGGCTGCACCTGCTTTCCGAGATCGAGGCCCACTCCAGCGTGGGGTTAGCCAAGTAAACGGGATTGGGCCCGTGCCGGAAATTCCGGGGTGCGGGACGGGGGTATTCTTTCAATGTTCGGGGGTTCGGGGTGGTGTCCCCGAACCCCCGAATTGTTTAAATAGATACCGATCACGAACAAAAAAATATTGCTAAAAAATTTAAATTTGTGGTTCAATATAGCAACCCCGCGAGGGGCTGGACCGGTGGATGGGTGCCAGGGTCGACGCGAGTCGTGACTCTGGTATTGTTGTGTGTGCTGGTTTTCTGAAATAATAAAAATAAGTATCAAGCAAGCATGGAGGGTAGAGAAATGCGCATTAACGATCTGAGTGTCAAGTTCAAGATCCTTGGAGGAGCGTCGTTGCTTGTCTTGATCACCGTCATCTTCGGTATTCTGGCGGAAACCTACATCGGGAAGGTTTCCGATGCGCTTTTCGGCATTACCGACAATAGCGCCAAGGCGGTGGAATACGCCACCGGTGTGGAGCGTATGGCTCTGGCCACCATCATGGAGGAGAAGAACTACCTGCTGGAGGAGAAGGATGAGATTCACCAGCGGGCCGAAAACGCGGTGAAGGAGTTGAACAAGTTCCTCGACAAGGTGGATGAGTTGGCCACCAGGCATAACAATACCCGATTGCTGGAGCAGTCCAAGGCGGCCCGGCATGGCACGGAGGCCTATGCCGACAAGTACCGCGCCGGGGTACGTGGTTTGAAGGCGAACAAGGCTGCCGTTGCGGAGATGGTTGCCAAGGGGAGCGTTGTGGAAAAGGCTGCTGCGCAGTTTCTGCAGATGCAGGTGGATGCCTACACGGCGGCGATGAAGGGTGGGGCGGATGCGGCCGCGTTGAACGCCTTCGTGCAGCGGTACATCATCACCACCAACATCTATGTGAATGCCTTGGCCATCATGCGAGCCGAGAAGGAGGAGGTCAATTACAAGGATCGGGTGGCCTGGAAGAAGATGGGGGAGTTGCTTCCGGCGTTGATGGGGCTCTATGACACGTTGCAGACCATCACCACGGATCCGGCCCAGGTCAAGCTGATCGAGGAGGCCCGCAAGGCGACCAGGGACTATTCCGAGGCGGCCAACAACTGGATCAAGAACGACGACGCCCTTCGGGGTATATTGAAGGAGATGGCTCAATTGGGCGGCAACGTGATCAAGCAGGCCCAGGATGCCGAGGGTGCCGGGTATCAGCAGTTGGACACGGCGCGTGAGGCGGCGGAGAAGCTGATCCAGGAATCGAGTGTCATCATCATCGGGACGATAGTGGTTGCGGTGGTGGTCGGGGTGATCATTGCGCTGTTCCTGGCCTCGTTGATCACCTCGCCGATCATCAAGGGGGTGGCGTTTGCCCGGTCGGTGGCGGAAGGCGATCTGACGGCGGTGGTGGAAGTGGATCAGAAGGATGAGATTGGTCAGTTGGCCGAGGCGTTGCGGGAGATGGTGACCAAGTTGCGCAGTGTGGTGACCGAGGTGCGTCAGGCGGCGGACAATGTGGCTTCTGGCAGTCAAGAGATGAACAGTTCGGCCCAGGGGCTATCGGACGGGGCTTCGGAGCAGGCGGCTTCGGTGGAGGAGACCTCCTCTTCGATGGAGCAGATGAGCGGCAACATTCAACAGAACACCGACAATGCGCAGCAAACCGAAAAAATTGCCCGGCAGGCGGCTCAGGATGCGGAGGAGGGTGGACGTTCGGTGGGTGAGGCGGTGGCGGCGATGAAGGAGATTGCCTCCAAGATTGCCATTATCGAGGAGATCGCACGGCAGACCAATCTGTTGGCGTTGAACGCCGCCATTGAGGCGGCGCGGGCCGGGGAGCATGGCAAGGGCTTCGCGGTGGTGGCGGCGGAGGTGCGAAAACTCGCCGAGCGGAGTCAGACGGCGGCGAGTGAGATCAGCACCTTGTCCGCTTCCAGCGTGATGGTTGCGGAGCGCACGGGTGAGATCATTTCCCGGTTGGTTCCGGATATTCGCAAGACGGCGGAGTTGATTCAGGAGATTGCTTCCGCGAGTCGGGAGCAGAATACGGGGGCTTCTCAGATCAACAAGGCCATTCAACAGTTGGATCGTGTCATTCAGCAGAACGCCGGTGCTGCGGAGGAGATGGCGGCCACGGCGGAGGAGTTGTCGTCGCAATCGGACAATCTGGCCCAGAGTATCAGTTTCTTCAGGATCGGGGATTCAAGGGGGGTGCCTCCGTCCGGTTCGCGGGGTGGTTCCACGGTTCGGGAGGGTGGCAAACGTTTGCCCGTTCCGGCCAGGCGGGCGGCGTTGCCGGACTATTCCCAGGGGAGTAAGGCCAAGGGCCACAAAGTCGCCGGCATCGACAGGGAGTTGGATGACAAGGACGATGGGGAGTTCGGGACGTTTTGACCCTATTCGGGTGTTGTTCAAGCAAACAAGGGCAATTCCGATTGCCCTTGTTTTTTTGCCAAGGCTGCTGCGGCCAGCGCGGGAGAGGAGGGGCGGGGGATGGTTTCGGGTGGGGTGG
>JADGAQ010000049.1 GCA_015231925.1 Magnetococcales bacterium | reverse complement strand
GGGGCGGGTTGGGCGCTAGGGGGGCGGGTGGGGCGGGCAGGGGTTGTTTTGGGGGGCATGTTGGCGGCTCGGCGCACCGAGGGGGGGGGATTGACCGGGTCGGCCCAGGCGCAACTTCCGAAACCCGCCAACAGAAAAGCCACCACCCCAACTCCGGCCCATCGCACGACATCCATGTCCCATCCCCTCGATCCGGTTTGCAAAAAAAACGGCAAGGGGTGACCCTTGCCGTCCGATGATGCCTTTACCGCTTGCCTTGATGCAAGTGTCGCCAATCAGTGGCCGGTTTTCACCGCGCCGGAATGGACGATGGCGGGGTTTTCCGCCAGTTCGGGATGTTTGAAATCCGCCGTGGGGTGCCAACCCATGGTGAAGAGCATGATGAAGAAGCCCACCACGTAGGCGACGGTGACGAACCAGCCGTGGCGCAGCCAGAGGCCGGCGTTCTTGGCTTCGGGGAACATGTTGCTGATGGCCACGCCGGCGGAGGAGCCGAACCAGATCATGGAGCCGCCGAAACCGACGGTGTAGGCCAGCATGCCCCAGTCATAGCCCCCCTGATTCAGGGCCAGGGCCGTGAGGGGGATATTGTCGAAGACGGCGGAGACGAAGCCGAGGGTCATGGCGGTCTGCCAGGAGGCGGCGGGCAGCTTTTCCACCGGCATCAGGGAGGCGCATGTCACCAGGGAGAGCAGGAAGATGGTACCCTTGAGGGTTTCGGGCAACAGCTTCCAGTCGGGTTGGCGCAGGGGAGCGGAAGCCAGAAGGGCCACCCAGACGGCCACGCCGAGAACCGGGAAGGCATCCGCCACGCCCACGAAGACCACGTTGGCCAGCACGTTGGCCACAATGGCCAGGATGAGGATGAAAAAGACGATGCCGATGCGGGCCCCGTCCACTTTGTGATCCTCTCCGGGGTTGTACTGGCCGATGGGGGAGTAGCCGTTCTGCAGCATGGCGGCGGGAATGCCGGCGATCAGCAGGGCCGGGAAGGCCGCCGCATAGGCATGAACCACCGCCAGAGGGCTGATGCCGTCGATCCACATCATGGTGGTGGTGGTGTCGCCGACCACGCTGCCGGAGCCGCCCGCGTTGGAGGCGGCCACGATGGCGGCCAGATAGCCGATGTGGACCTTGCGGTTGAAGACGATGTTGGCGGCGGTACCACCGATGAGGGCGGCGGCGATGTTATCCAGGAAGCTGGACAGCACGAAGATGATCACCAGCAGCACGAAGGCCCCGACCCACCCCTTGCCGATATAGCGTGGCAGGATCTCGGGCACCTTGCTCTGTTCGAAATGGTTGGACAGCAGGGCGAAGCCCATGAGCAGTCCGAACAGGTTGACCAGCACCACCCACTCCTCCTTGAAGTGCATTGCCAGCCCCATCAAACCGCTACCGTGCTTGAAGCCGGTGATGCCCAGTTTGTAGAGCAGGATGACCGCAAGGCCGGTCAGAGCCACTTGCAGGGTATGCTCATGGAACAAGGCCACCCCGAGGAGAACCAGGGCAAAGAGAATGAAATCGACGGGAATGCCGAGGAGCATGGGGACAACGACGCCCCCTTCGGCCTGCCCGGAGGCCCAGGAAACAAGCGGTAGAAGAAGTAGCCCGACAAATAACAGAAAACTTCGAAGCGTGTTTTTCATCGAAAACCCTTTCCGCAAGAGACTTTCAAGTGATTCTTTTAGAGATGTATCCCTCTTAGTTCGAGAGAGGATGGCTAACTTTATAAATAACAGTCCTTCCCCCATCGGCAGCCGGGAGTTTAAACCCATCCCTAACCGCTGAAAAGGTGGAATCCACTTAACAGGCCAATGGCCATAAATTCTCCCGATCGATTAACGGGAATTATGCAACGCAAAAGACAAAAAATTCCCCCCGCTCTTCCTCCCCTTGCCCAGCCAACCTCTCTAGGGCAAAATTTCCAGCCGATCAGTAGCAGGGATAACAACCAGGCAGGCGCGAAAACCCAGGACAAAGGCCTGCACCCCCGCCGGATAGGGGACTTTCGAATCGTCGCTTTTCCATCCCGACTCCGGTAGCGGTACACGTGAAGACTCTTTATTGAAATGGAGAAAAAGAACATGGCTTCGACGGCACAACCGGATATCATCTACACCGTGGTTGATGAAGCCCCGCAACTGGCCAGCGGGTCTCTTCTGCCCATCATTCAAGCCTTTTCCAAGGTGGCGGGTATCCAAGTCGGCACCAAGGACATCTCTCTGGCCGGAAGAATCCTGGCCAACTTTCCTGAAAATCTGACCCCGGCCCAGCGCCAAAGCGACGATCTGGCCGAATTGGGTTCGCTGGTCACCACCCCGGATGCCAATGTCATCAAGCTGCCCAACGTCTCCGCCTCCGTGCCCCAGCTCAAGGCGGCCATCGCCGAGCTGCAATCGCAGGGTTACAATATCCCCTCCTATCCGGAAAATCCCGTCACCGACGAGGAGAAGGAGGCCAAGTCCCGCTACGACAAGATCAAGGGCAGCGCCGTGAATCCGGTGTTGCGCGAAGGCAACTCCGATCGCCGCGCCCCCAAGGCCGTCAAGGACTACGCCCGGAAGAATCCCCACAAGATGGGCAAATGGAGCCCCGATTCCAAGACCCATGTGGTCTCGATGGAAAGCGGTGACTTCTTCTCCAACGAGGTCTCCCTCACCCTCTCCGCCGCCACCACGGGACGCATCGAATTCGTCGATACCGCCGGGGCCGTGACCGTTTTGAAGGACAAGCTGCCCTTGCAGGCCGGTGAAGTCATCGACGCCACCGCAATGAACGTGCGCGCCTTGCGTACCTTCCTGGAGGAGCAGATCCAGGAGGCCAAGGCCCAGGGAGTTCTCTTCTCCCTGCACATGAAGGCCACCATGATGAAGGTCTCCGACCCCATCATCTTCGGTCACGCCGTGGAGGTCTACTTCAAGGATGTCTTCGCCAAGCACGGCAAGACCTTCGCCGAGATCGGCGTCGATGTGAACAACGGCTTCGGCGATGTCCTCGCCAAGATCGCCACCCTTCCGGCGGACAAGAAGGCCGAGATCGAAGCCGACATCCAGGCCTGCATGAAGTCCCAACCCGATCTCTACATGGTCGATTCCGACCGGGGCATCACCAATCTGCATGTGCCCAGCGACATCATCATCGACGCCTCCATGCCGGCCATGATCCGGGGCGGCGGCAAGGGCTGGGGGCCGGACGGCGCTGCCCGTGACACCAAGGCGGTGATTCCGGACAGCTCCTATTCCGGCGTTTATGCCGAGATGATCGACTTCTGCAAGAAGAACGGGGCCTTCAACCCCTCCACCATGGGCAGCGTGCCCAATGTGGGCCTCATGGCGCAGAAAGCCGAGGAGTACGGCTCCCACAACCAGACTTTCAAATCTCCCGGCGACGGCGCCATCCGCGTGGTGGATGCCGCCGGCGGCGTCCTGCTCTCCGTCAAGGTCGAAAAGGGCGATATCTGGCGTTTGTGCCAGGCCAAGGATCCCGCCATTCGCGACTGGGTCAAGCTGGCCGTCAGCCGCTCCCGTCTCAGCGCCACCCCCGCCGTTTTCTGGCTGGATCGGAACCGTCCCCACGATGCCGAGCTGATCAAAAAGGTCGAGCTTTACCTGAAGGATCATGACACCTCCGGCCTGGACATCCGCATCATGTCCCCCCGTGAGGCCACCCGCTTCTCCCTGGAGCGCATCAAGGAGGGTCTGGACACCATCTCCGTGACCGGCAACGTGCTGCGTGACTATCTGACCGACCTCTTCCCCATCATGGAAGTCGGCACCAGCGCCAAAATGCTCTCCATCGTGCCTCTCATGCAGGGTGGCGGGCTCTTCGAGACCGGCGCGGGCGGATCCGCGCCCAAGCACGTGCAGCAGTTCCTGGAAGAGGGGCATCTGCGTTGGGACTCCCTCGGGGAGTTCTGCGCCCTGGCCGCTTCCCTGGAGCACCTCGCGGAAGTGAAGAACAACAAGACCGCGGCGCTGTTGGCCAAAACCCTGGACGAAGCCACCGGCAAGCTGTTGGACAACAACAACTCCCCCGGACGCGACGTTCCCGAGCTGGACAACAAGGGCAGCCATTTCTACCTGACCCTGTACTGGGCCCAGGCTTTGGCCGCCCAGAACGAAGATGCCGCTCTCAAGGCCCACTTCACCCCGGTGGCCGAAAAGCTGACCGCCAATACCGATAAGATCCTGGCGGAACTGGCGGCTCCCAAGGGCAAGCCCATCGATATCGGCGGGTACTATCACGGCGATCCGGCCAAGGTGGCGGTGGCGCAACGCCCCAGCCCCACCTTCAACGCCATCATCGACGCCATCTGAGGCAGCGGTTATGGTTTGAAACGAGAAAGGATCCGGGGCGACCCGGATCCTTTTTTTTTCCTCATGCGGCCACTTGTTCGAAAGAGAAATGGGACAAATCGGCCCGTTCCTTCGCATGCTCCACGGTTATGGCGCAAAGCTGGCCGTTGGCATCGAACTCAATCAAAGTTCCCTCGTCGATATCGCGCGTTTCTACGATATCGCTTTCGCGGAACCGAATGAAGAGTGTGTCCGTATCCGAAAAATAGCGTATTTTCACGGCGCGAAACCCCTATCAAAAAAGGCGTTGTGGATGGTTCGTCCATCTTCCAGGATAATGACACGCAACCACCGGTTATTCATACCGGGTATGCATCGCCAGCAGCGAATTCGAGCATCTGCTTGAATAGAACGATATTCCGGCTCTGCGGCTGTTTTCAAGATCCAGTCCATGGAAATTCCCGCCCGGTCCGGACGTTGACGCATTGCCCAGAAATAAGCGGTAAACTGCCATTCCAATGATTCCACCATGACGATCCTTCCTGGGGGAAGAAAACAGCCTAAACCAACCTCAAATGCCCCGTCACCTCTTCGCGATCATGATACAACTGCTTGAAATTCAACTCGAACATCCGCCCCTGCAGCCCCTCCCGCAGCAACTCCCGACAGCCTTTGAGGGCCTCGTAACGCTTCTTCATGGGCAGCTTCAGGTTGAATATCGCCTCCCGACACCACCCCCCCCTGGCCCAGCGCAACACCACCTCCGCAATGCGCTGCGGCGACTCCACCACGTCACACACCAGCCAGGCCACCGGTTGCGGCGGTACGTAGCGAAAGGCGTCCGCCGCTTCGTGGCGCACCCCCGGCATGGCCAGCACCCGAGGCTCCAGCCGTCCGCGATCGATCGCCGTCACCTTGAGGCCCCGACCGGCCAGATACCAGGTCCACCCTCCCGGCGCCGCCCCCAGATCGATGGCGGACAACCCCCGGCGCAGACGTTTGTTGGCCTCCTTCTCCCCCAGGAAATGGCCCACCGCCTCCTCCAGCTTGAGCGCCGCCCGGCTCGGGGCGCTCTTGGAACTCTTCAATCGCGGAATGCCCATGGGCGCACTCGCCGAGCGACCGCGTGGAGAAAACCCGATCCGGGCAGTGGCCGTGTCCTGAAAATAGCAGTGAAGTTGCCGGTCGGCCTCCGGCTGCAACAAACCCATCGTTTCGATGCCCTGCCGCAGCAACGGCTCCACGCCGCGACACAGCGGCGACAGAAGCTTGCCGGCCTCGGTGTCGGCCGTTTCGACCACGACCTGAAAAACGGGCCTGGCCAGTTGCCGCACCACCTCCAACAGCGGCCCCACCCGATCCCCGACAGGCAGCGCTGTCACGGTCCGCGCCACGGCAAACCACTGCCGGGCAAAAACCAGCTCCCGAAACGGTTTGCCTTCGACAAGCGTCCAGGCCGCCCCGGCTGCCATGTCAAAATCAATCACCCCCGCCCCGGCCACCGCCTTGCCGCTTCCGGAGAGGTGGCGCAGCATGGCCTCCTCCCGAATTTCCGCCAGGCACTCCCCCTCGAAACCCGCCCGGCAAGACAGCACCACCTGTTCGAACATCCCGATTCCCCTTCAGTCCACAAACACCCCGTCTCCCCAGGAGACTTCCAAACCAAGCCCCTCCGGCGACACATGGGCCACCCGGCAGGGAAAACGTTGCAGCACCCCGCCCAGGGGCAGTTGAATGGTCCCGTGATCCCCGACCCGGAAGAGCGGGCCCGGCTCGGACAATCGCAGAAACGTGCCGCCCGTGGAGAGGTTTTCCATCTCCCCCCGGCAGTGCAATCCGTCGCTGCGTTGAAAGGACATCGACCGGGAAAAGGCCACCCGTTTGCTGCGTCCCTCCCCCGCCGCCGGGGACGGAGCGGAAGCCGTATCCCCGTCGAAGAGCCCGTGGTTCCAAACCACCCGCAGCCCCACGCCGTTGAGCTTGACGTTGGCCACAGTGCAGTCAAACTCCTGAGCCACCCCCAGAAGCACCATTTTGACCCTGCCCCGATCCCCCGGAAGGACATGCAGCGGAACCGAGGGCGTTTTCAGGAATACACCGCCCGAAGAGACATTCTCCGATATACCCGAAAGGGAAGCGCCATTTTTCAGGGACAGGGTCATGGCTTTTTGCAACGGCAGCCGCTGGGCACGGGGGGTGTGAGGTTTCGACATGGGAAGTACCTTTCGACGGGACGCTTCAGGAGGCTTGCCACTGCTGCCGGGCCAGAATGTCCAGAGAAGAAAACCACTCCAACAGCAGGGGGATGAAGGAATCGAAGCCCTGTCTCGCCTCCTCCAAGCGTCCACTGGCCACCAGGGCGATAATCTGGTCGATCACCGCGTGAAGCTGTTGGTGACGAAGGCGAAGCTCCTCCAGAAACCCCGGCTCCACGCCCGAACGCGGTCCCCGACTGGACAGCCATTGACCGAATTCACAGAGTTCGTGACCCGACCGCTGAATCTCGGCGGGTTGGCGAAATCCGGACAGCAGCTCCTGCAATCGGATTACCCATTTGAAATCGTCGCCCTTGCAGAGTTCCAGGTCGAAGAGAGGCGTGCCCACCTTCAGATCACCCTGTGCGGTTTCCATGGCCTGGCTGACGTGTCGCACCATGTCCACCACGATGCTGAAGGCAATGGAGAGCCCGCGCAGGTTGAGGGTCAATCCGTGGGTGTCGCGCATATTCTCCTTGACCACGGAGGCGATGGAGTCGGTATTTTTCACCGTGTCCAGAATGTGCAGAATGAAATCCTGCATCGCCTGGGAACGCCGGGCGATTTCGTTGGCGTGGCGTGCCGACTCGGCGGTCAGGGTGGCGATCTCCCCATTGCGATTGGCCGCCTCGGCCATGGCGCTGCTGACCTGCCGCGAGGACTCATCGATCTCCTGGGCCCGTGACAGAACGGCGCGGGACTCTTTCTGAACCTCGGAGACCGCATTGATGATGTCGAGCGTGATGCGGTACTGATCATCCACGGCTTTGGTGATGTTTTCGCCCACCGCCCCCACACTTGTAATAACATCCGTAATATTTTTTATGTCATCGATAACATGAGCCGTGTCAGCTTGAATCTTTTCGATCATCCCGGAGATGGTTTGCACCGAATCACGGGTCTGGGCGGCCAGCTCCTTGACCTCCAGGGAGACGGAATGAAAGCCTTTGCCGGCCTCACCCGCCCTGGCGGCTTCGATGGCGGTATTGATGGCCAGCATGCGGGTTTTTTCGGCTATCTTGTTGATGACACCGGAAATTTTGCCAATCTGGGCAACCGATTGCCCCAGGCGGTCGATGGAGCGGCAGGCCTCTTCGGTGGTGGTGGTGGCGGTCAGGGAAGCCGTCAGGGCCTGTTCGGAAAGAGCCCGCACGGTGCCGAAGGTGGCATCCATGACGGCTGCGGACTCCACGACGTGGGCCACCGATTGGTTCACCTGATCCAGGCTGCGGTGTACGGCGCCAATCTCTTCAGAGGTCTGTACCGCCCGGTTGGCCACGGTTTCGATATGGGCCGAATTGCTCAAGGCGCCTTGCGCCATGGTGGCAATATTTTTGGAGAGTTTGTTCGCCGCCGAAGAGACTACGTTCATCTGAATGGTGGCGTCACCCACCGCCTCGCGAATATCGCCGATCTCCTTGCTGATAACCTGGTTCAATTTGAAGACGTTCTCGGCGATGGCGCTGGTGGAACTGGAGGCGGAATCGAGCTTATCGCGCACCTCCACGAACTCGCGCACGCAGGTGAAGAGGTTCTGGGATTCGAGAATACCCTGGCGAATGGTCGTGGCCAGGGAGCTGGCCATGCGGTTGACATAGTTTCCGATCTGCCCCATCTCGTCGGGGTGGGCCCCAGCCGGGGAGACGGTCTGGGTCAACTGGCCCTCGGCGATGGTGGCAATGGCCTGGCGCACCATGGAGAGGGGTTGGATCAGGGCCCGGCGTAAAAACAGGCTCAACAGCAACAGAAAGGTGGCGACGGAAAGCACCAGAATCGCCAGCGAGGTTGCCCTGGCCTGGGCGATCCGCGCCTCAACCGGCTTCTGGGAGGTTTTGAGCAACAGCACCCCCCGAACCGGCTGGGTACTGCCGTGACAGGTGGCGCACTTCTTGTCGTTTACGATCGGGGTCAGATAGACCGAAAACGCCTCGTCGCTGGCGGGGTCGACCTGCCGGAAGGATACGGTCTTCTGCCGGTTCACCACCTCCTGCAGATTGGCATCGGAGGCGGGAACGATTTCGACGCGGCTTTCGCTCTCCCGAGGCAGGAATATCTCCTCTCCTTTGCGGCGGTTGACCTCTTCGATGGTTTTGTTGTCCTGGAAGGCTTCCAGGCCGTTGCTTCTCAAAATATGGAAGGCTTCCAGGCCGTGAACCTTCTTGATGCTGGCGGCATAATTCTGCGCCACATCGGCGTAACCGGCGATCATGATGGCATGAAGGCCTTTGGCCACCGTGTCCTGCAGACGATTGTTGAGTTCCTCGTTCTGCTCCAGCAGGGTTTGCTCCAGATGCCGGATGGACATGCCCCCCATAATCAGCAGGCTCAACGTTCCCAGAACGCTGACCACTGCCAAAATCTTGCGCCCGATGGAGCGGGATACAAAATGAAACAGATTCATTCGGGGTTTCCAAAAATACTGTTATAAACGCGGAAACGCACACTATCGGGACTTAACGGATTTTCGTCATCGAGGATGTGAAATTGATCTGCTGAATGACTGTTAAGAATAGCCGGATCGACACCCCCACTTCACACAATTTTCGCGGGGAAGTGTAACATATTCGTCAAACCTATGGAAGCTGTAAGCCGGGTTTCGGTAGTGTCAGCCGGTACCGGATGGTTCTCCTGGAGATCGGAGTGTCTCGATGCCTGACGGGATAATCTCCTCCAGAATAGCCCTGGCCAGTTCGGCAACCAGGGTGACGGAGTACACGGGGCGAATCGCCCCCCGGCGGTCCCGGCAGATCCAGGAGGTGGTATTCTCGGGTTGCAGGGAGAGTTCCACATAACCCGGAGAGCGCGATTCGTCGCTGATCCAGCGGGGAAACCCCAGCGGATTGGGCACGGACCAGAAGAGCGAAACCCCTCCTGTCCGATTGGCAAACCGGTTGACCGATCCGGTACGATAGCCCTGCCAGGCCAGGAACTCGCGGCGGGGCACTCCGGGAATATCCACCTCCAGGTGAAAGGCCCAACTGCGGGAGACATTCCGCCCGTCGCACAAGGCGATGTAGTCTTCCAGATCGAGCGATTCCGGAAAAACCGTCACCTGGGCGCTCCCCAGGGTGGACAACATCCCGTTCAAACGTTCCGTCAGGCTCAAAGCCAGCAGTTTGAGGCTGGTTGTCCAAATATCCAGACGATTTTGTTGAGCCTGCCGGAGGCGCAGCAGAGCCGGGTCGTAGCCCTCCTCGCGCCGCGCCGACAACTCCAATCCCGTCAAGGCAGCGGCCATTTTCTCCAGCAGGAGTTCGAAGAAGCTCGACAAATCGCCCGCCTCGTCCGATTCTCCCAGGGCGTCCAGATAACGTGGGCGGTCCTTTTTCTTGATGATCAGCGGTGGATAGCCAGACCGGACCAGCTCCAGATTGGTAATGGCCCGTGCCGTGCGCCCGTTGCCGTCGCTGAAGGGATGAATGTGGGAGAGCCAGGCATGCAGAACCACGGCCCGCACCGGCCCCGGTAGTTGTGCCCTGGAAAGGGACCACTCTTCCCATTGCTCCATGCCCGCCATGACCTCCTTCCAGGTGGCTGGCGGCTGGTGCCGGGAACCGGAGGTGCGCACGGGGTCTTGCCGGAACAGACCCGCCCCGGAACGTTCTCCCAGTATCAGCGCGTGCAGCTCCTTGAGTTGATCCAGATCGGTTGTTCTCCCAGTGGATTCAGCCAGTTCGACCAGACGACGCAGTGCCTGGTCCAGGGCCAGGGCGTCGCGCACATAGGCCGGGTCGTGGCCGGTGATCGTCACTCCCTTGAGGATGGCCAGCTCCGTCTCTCCCACCGAGAGGGTGCTTCCTTCCAGGGCGTTCGATTCGGCCACCTGTTCGAAACGTAGCTTTCCGTAATATTGTTTCAAGGTCTCCCTGGACAAGGTACCTTTTTGTCGCAACAAATTGACACGCTCTTCAATCGCCTGCAATTTATAAAATAGTTCATTTGCTGATGTCTCGTTCAGCGAATAAGGGCTGCCATGGAGCCCAAGAGGATCAAACATTTCCCCTCCAAGAGACCTACTTTCCGAGACACATCATCCCTCCTCCGACACCCGAACCCCGGAAGTGAGGATGGAGGCGGCCTCGATGTCGGTGGCGTCCATCAACTCGGTAATGCGTTGCAACGCCGCCAGGATGCCGTTTTGCTCCTCCCCCGGCAAGGACTGGAAACGCTCCTCGAAACGCTCCTGCAACAGGGGGGCGGCGGAGGTCAGGATCTCCTCACCCTTTGCCGTGACCATCAGCCATTCCAAACGGCGGTCGTTGCCGTCGGTTTGCCGGGCGATCAACCCACGGTTCTCCAGACGCTCCAACACCCCGCTGATGGTCGATTTGCTCAGATGCACCACTCCGGCCAGGCGGGTGGCCGTGGTGCGGCCCGTCTGCGCCATCTGCCGCAGAATCATGGCCTGCGTGCCCGATATGCCGTAAACATGCATGATCTGCTTGGAGTGAATATCGATGGCCCGAATGATTCGCCTCAAGGCCATGACAACATCCCTGGATGTTTCTTCTTCCAACCTGATGGTCATCGCAGTCTCTTTAATTCAAGCTTGTTCAGGTACGATTCAACAGGGACATTATCCTCCTTGCCGATTCCTCTTGACAAGCCCGTCTCCATCCTTTAGGCAGAATCAGTTTCACCTCAAACAGTTTCCGGAGCCCCCGATGAAAATTCCGTTGTTCCTGCTGCTCTCTCTCACCCCCACGGCGTTGCTGGCCGGTGAAGTCGGGCGGGAGAGCCCCACCCTCATCGGGGTTCCCGTCGATTTCATCCTGTTTGCCGCCACCCTGCTGGGCGTCGCCCTGTTCCACCACCGCACCCTGCAGGTGGCCCTGAGCGGACTCGGCGCCATCCTCGCCTACAAGTGGGTTTTCACCGGCTTCCGTCACGGAGAGGGGCTGCCGGGACTCCTCCAGCACTTCGGCCACGAATGGGTCATTCTGCTCAACCTCTTCTGCCTGCTGCTGGGCTTCGCCCTGCTCGCCGACCACTTCGAACGCAGCCATCTGCCCGAACGCATTCCCCATCTGCTGCCCAAAGGCTGGCATGGCGGTTTCACCCTGCTTTGCGCCATCTTTGTCCTGTCCGCCTTTCTGGACAACATCGCCGCCGCCATCATCGGTGGGGCCGCCGCGCTCACGGTCTACCAGCGCCGGGTACACATCGGCTATCTGGCCGCCATCGTGGCCGCCTCCAACGCCGGCGGCGCCGGTTCCGTGGTCGGCGATACCACCACCACCATGATGTGGATCGCCGGCGTCTCCCCGATCCATGTGCTGCCCGCCTTTGTGGCCGCCACGACGGCCCTCGTCGTCTTCGGCATCCCGGCCTCCCTGCAGCAGGAGAAATACGCTCCACTGGCTTCCGTGTCGGAAAGCCCGAAACCCATCGACCGCACCCGACTTGGCATCGTGCTGTTCATCCTGGTCGCGGCGGTGGCCACCAACGTCACGGTCAACCTCGCGTTCGCCAGCGCCGCCGACCACTTCCCCTTCATCGGCGTCGCCGTCTGGGTGGCTCTGCTGCTGGCCAGCCCGCTGCGTCAACCCGACTGGTCGCTGATGCCCGCCACGATCAAAGGCTCCCTCTTCCTGCTGGCCCTGGTGACCTGCGCCTCCCTCATGCCCGTGGAGAAGCTGCCCCCCGCATCCTGGGTCTCCTCCCTGATCCTGGGCTTCATCTCCGCCGTCTTCGACAACATCCCCCTCACCGCCCTGGCCATCAAACAGGGAGGCTACGACTGGGGCCTGCTGGCTTTCGCCGTCGGCTTCGGCGGCTCCATGATCTGGTTCGGCTCCTCCGCCGGCGTGGCCATCTCCAATCTGGTTCCCGAGGCCAAATCCGTCGGCCTCTGGTTGCGCAACGGCTGGCATATCCCACTGGCCTATCTGGTGGGCTTCGCCGTCATGTTTCTGCTCCTCGGGTGGAATCCGACCCCCATCGGGCGCTAGCGAAAGATTGACCAGTGTGCTACAAGAAAAACGGATGATGCCTTGATCCCTGTCCCCCTCCGTAGCCACGCGGGAGAACGCTCATGAATTCCTTCCTGTCGCGCGCCGTGTACCTGGGAGTCGCTCTCGGCTGTTTCGCCAGCCTCGCCGTGGCGGGCGATGCGCCGAACTCGCCGCTCTCCAGCGGCCAAAAGATCTATGTGCCGGTCTATTCCCATATTCTCCACGGCAACATCAACAACAAGGGCAACCCCTCCACCCTGCTGCTCTCCTCCATGCTGAGCGTGCGCAACACCGATCCCTACTCCCGTATGAAGCTGACGGTCGTCAAATACTACGACACCGAAGGCGCTCTGCTGCGGGATTACCTCAAGGAACCGGTCATCCTGGGACCGATGGGCTCCACCGAATTCTTCGTGGAACACAGTGAACGCAAAGGGGGGGCGGGAGCCAACTTCGTGCTGGCTTGGGAAGCGGACAAAGCCATCAATCCGCCTATCGCCGAAACCGTCAACGCCTACTTCTTCGGTACCCATTCCATGGCCTTCGCCACTCGCGGCGAGGTGATCCATTCGGTCAAGTAGCGCAAGCCACGGCACAAAGCCTCGTTCGGGAAAGGGTGTCGTTCTCAGTTCCTCTCCGGCGAAACCTGGCGACCGGGCAGATCCACCCGGTCGATGATCTCCCACTGCTTCTTGTCCGGCAGAAAGCCGATTGTCTCGACCGCCATGACCGCAGACCCCACGTTGACCCGAACATAATTGAAAAAGGGCTTCTCCATCTTGGAGTAGAGCGGCGAACCGCCTCCTGCCGTGGTGATGTACTGGGTGCCCTTCTCCTCGAAGCGTTCATAACCGTGATTGTGGCCGGATAGTACCAGATCCGGCTGACGCACTCGGGCAAAAAGGGCTTTCAGATCGGGATGCGCGTTGCGCAACGGGTGCAGAATGGGGCTGTAGGAGGAGATGACCGGAACGTGACATATCACTACCACGAACCGGGCCGATCCAACCTGATGCAACTCTCTTTCCAGCCAGCCATACTGCGGCGAACCGCGTCGATAGTCCTGATTGGTGTCCATCATCAGAAAGAGCGCCGGACCTTGTCGCACGGAGTACCAGTAGTTGCCCTGCACCTGAGGGAAGCGCCGGAAATAGGGCTCCATCCGGTTGTCGGCCGGATCGGTGGAGAGGTGAACATAATCGTGATTGCCCAGAACCGGAAAAAACAGGGCCTTGGATTGCATCAGCGGACCGTGGAAAAGATCGAAGATTTTCCAGGAGTGCTCCCCCGCGGAGGAGACGATGTCGCCGGTGTGAAAAACGAACGGCACCTCTTCGGCGACAATGCGCGCCAACAGCTCTTCCTGCAGATTCGGAGCCGGCTCCCGGGTGTCGCCATAGGCCACGAAGCGGAATTCACCCGCCTCTTCCCGATGCAGCACCCGCACCCCCCCCGGCAAGGCGCTGACGGGGGCGGACGTTTCCACCGGCACTCCCTGGCGTTTCTCATCTGCCAGACAGCCTCCCAGCAGAACGACGGCCAACAGAATCGGACCCAGATCAACTCGCCATATGGACATCTTCCCGAGCCTCCACCGATCAACCTTCAGAATTCAGTATCAATTCATCCTCTCCGATATAGCCTGGGCGACACAATGGACTTTTTTCGGCGGGTGCCAGAATGGGAGCCATTCATGCGGGACGACCGCTTCACGCCTCTGCGACGCCTCGCCTGGGCGAGCCCCCTGCTCTTCGGCCTGATGGCTTTCGGGACCGCTTCGGATGAGGATCTCTTTTCCGCAGAGCATCCCGAGGAACACGATCTGGCCCGTGAGTTGGTCACTCGTGGCCAAATCCGCGCCCTCTCGGCCATTTTGCAGGAAAATCCCTCTCTTGCCGAGGGACGCATCCTGGAAGTGCATCTGAAAAAACGTCACAATCGTTATATCTATGAAGTCAGCCACCTGGACGGCTCGGGTCGTTTCGGGGAGTGGGAGTTCGATGCCGTAACGGGGGTTCTGCTCGAAAGGAAACGGGAGCATTGAATCATGCGCCTCTTGCTGGTTGAAGACGATCGACAGCTTGCGCAAGGCCTGCGGGATCAGCTCTCCCGCTCCGGCTACGCCGTGGATTTGGCCTTCAATGCGGAAGACGGGGCCTTCATGGGAGCGGAAGAGCCCTATGATCTGGTGATTCTCGATCTGGGGCTTCCGGACGGTTCGGGGCTGGAGATCCTGCGGGAGTGGCGCAAACGGGGCGTTGCCGTACCGGTGCTGGTGCTGACCGCCTGGGATGCCTGGCATGAGCGGGTGGCGGGCTTCAAGGCCGGTTGCGACGACTATCTGGGAAAACCGTTCCATTTCGAAGAGCTTCTGGCCCGCCTGCAGGCCCTGTTGCGCCGCGCCAAGGCCCAGCCCCAGGGTAATCTTTCCGTGGATGGCATCTCCCTGGACGAAGAGCGTCAGCAGGTGCGCAACCGGGAAGGCTCCATCCACAATCTCACCGGAACGGAATTCCGCCTGCTGCGCTATTTCATGCTGCATCCCGACCGCATCCTCTCCAAGAGCCGGCTGACGGAACACGTCTACGAATACGACGAGGACAAGGATTCCAACGTCATCGAGGTCTACATCATGCGTCTGCGGCAACTGGTTGGCAAAGACCGCATCGAAACCCGGCGGGGTCAGGGCTATCTCTTCCGGGGAGGGGCATGAATCCCTCGTTGCGCCGCCAACTGGCTCTGGGGCTGGCCGTGGCTCTCCTGGTGGTGTTGGCCGCCCAGTGGCTGCTCCAGGAGATCAGCATCCGGGAGACCACCCACCGTTTCGTGGTCTCCCGGCTGGCCCACGACGCCGACAATCTGCTGGTCAATCTGCGCATGGACGCGAACGGAAAACTCTCCCTGGCCGAAACACACCTGCCGCCGGTCTTCTCCCAACCCCTTTCGGGCCACTACTACCAGATCACCTTCGCGGGCGGGGAACTGCGTTCCCGCTCGTTATGGGATCAGAGCCTGAGCCTGCCGGAGCTGCGACCGGGCGAGGAGCGCATCGAGGAGCGTCAGGGCCCCAACCGGCAACCGCTGTTGCAGTTGGCCAAGGGGTATCAGCGGCAGGATCGATTTCTGCTGGTCGTGGTGGCGGAAGAGCTGACCGATATGGCCAGCGAACGGCGCGAGGCGCGGTTGCGCAACACGCTGCTCTCCCTGTGTACCATATTGCTGCTGCTTTTCTGGCAACAGCGACTGCTTTCCCGGGCCATCGACCGGCTGGTCATTCCGCAACGCGCCCTGCAGCGCACCCCGACGGAGTTGACCAGCCTCGAAACCCGGGGGGTTCCCCAGGAGATCCTGCCCTTTATCGAGGAGATCAACCGCCTTCTCGCCTCTCTGGGCCAACGGCTGTTGCGGGCCCGCAACGCCGCCGGAAACATGGCCCATGCCATCAAGACGCCCCTGGCCATTCTCATGCAGCTCGGGGAACATCCCGACCTGCAACATCACACCGATCTGCGGGAGACCATCCTGCAACAAAGCCACGCCATTCGACGGCTGGTGGAGCGGGAGTTGAAAAAATCCCGCCTCGCCGGTTGCGACGGTCCCCTGCCCCGCATCCGGCCCCGAGAGGAGCTGGAAATCCTGCTCACTACCCTGGAATCGGTGCATCGTCAGCGCAACATCCACATCGAACAGCGCATCAGCTCCGATTTCGAGCTGGTCATGGATCCGGAAGATTTCCTGGAATTGACCGGAAATTTGCTCGACAATGGCTGCAAGTGGGCCACAAGACGGGTGAGACTGACCGCCTGCAACCGGGCGAACGATATCCTGGTCCGGGTGGAAGACGATGGCCCCGGTCTGCCCCCCGAAGCCTGGACCCCCATGATGGAACGGGGCGTGCGTTTTCATCCGGAAGTTGCCGGTTCGGGTGTCGGACTGGCGGTGGTTGCGGAAATCGCCCTCAACTACGGAGGACGTATCGAACCCGGACGTTCCGAAGAGCTGGGGGGTTTTTCCATTCAATTCGTACTGCCATCTCCTGCCAGGAAGAGTATAGCGCATGACCCCGTTTCGTTTTGGACTCGCCACCTGCTGCCTTTGTATCGCCGCCTCTTCCCTGGCCGGTGAGGCTCCACCCGCCGCACCCGCTCCGGCAAAAGCGCCCGCCGTGAGCGAAGGGGGCGAGGCGGCCTCCGGCGAAACCGTGAAACGGCCTTTTCGCTGGCCCGTTCCCTCCTCCGGGCTGGTCTACGTTGCCGGAAAAAACCGGGACAAATCGACCCGAAGCCAGTTTCGCATCCGTCTGGTGGCCGATGGGGAGAACTTCGTGGTGCATTGCGACGACTACCGCTTTCTGGAGATGGACGGCAAAACCTTTGCCGAACCAACCCTGCCCGGCGCAATCGACAAGAGCCTGACGCTGAAATCCATCATGCCCTCTTTCCAGGTGGATAAAAACGGCCAGGTCGTGGGCCTGCACGATTATCCGGGGCTGTTGGCGCGACTGCGCGATCTGGGCGCACTGGGCGGCCCGGAGGTGGCTGAAAAGAACTTCCAGGAGATGCTCGACAATCCGAAAATCAAGCGGAAGCTGCTGGGCAGCGTCAAGGAGTACTGGAACCTCTGGGTCAATGGCTGGACCTCCGGCATTCTGCCCGCTCCGGGCAAGCGCATCTCCGGCACAACCACCTCCAGCCAACTGGGCAAGAATCTGTCCCAGCCCTTTATCCTCTCCTCTTCCTGGCAGGAAGGGCCGACCGGCGGCGTGCGGCTGTTACTGCGCTTCGAAGCCTCGCTGCAGGGAGAGGAGTATACCAATACCCTGATTTCCCTCTACAGCTCCGTGTTGCAGGGCGAGGCCGCCGATACCGAAATTGCCGCCAACCTGCAAAATATCGACTCCCTGGAGCACCATATTCTCAACGAGATCATCACCGATCCGGACACCATGCGACCCTATTCGGCCCGTAAACAAACCGTGGATGAGAGCCGGTTCAAGAACCAGGGCCCCATCGTGAAGGTGCAGGAGAGTTCCTACACCTTTCAATGGGATCCCTGATAGCTCGGGGATGTTTTTCGAAAAAAAGTATCTGTTCAGGTATACGGGGGTTTGGGGGGGATTATCCCCCCCCAACGGGTCCAGGGCAGCGCCCTGGGACTTTTCCTTCCGTTGCCGTTGACTTCGTCACACCGCGCTGTGCGGGATCCTGAATAGTTACAAAAAAAAGCCGGAAGTGGCTGAACCACTTCCGGCTCGGATACGCATTTTACTGCCAAAACCCGATCAGTTGCGCTTCAGCTCTTCCTCGATGGGCAGAATGATGCCCTCGTCGAACTTCAGAAGCTCATCCTTGCGTCCGTCGTAAGGGAACTTTTGCAGCAGGTAGCGGATCGAGTTGATACGGGCCAGTTTTTTGTCGTCGGAACGGATCACGGTCCACGGCGCCACGGTGAAGGAGGTCTGCCGAAGCATGTCGTCCCGGGCCAGGGAGTATTGATCCCAACGATCCTGGGCCTCCTGATCCACGGAGCTGAGCTTCCAGACCTTCAGGGGGTCGGTGGCGCGGGAGGAGAAACGCTTCTCCTGGGAGTCGCGGCTGACCGAAAACCAGAACTTGGTCAGGTCAATGCCGCCCATTTCCACCAACATGCGCTCGAAGACCGGCACATCGCGGAAGAAGGCTTTCCAGTCTTCCTCTTTGCAGAAGCCCATCACCCGCTCCACGCCGGGGCGGTTGTACCAGCTGCGATCGAAGAAGACCATCTCACCGCCGCTGGGGAAGTGGGTGATGTAGCGCTGGAAGTACCACTGGGTGCGCTCCCGGTCGGTGGGAACGTTCAGGGCCACCACCCGGCACATGCGGGGGTTGAGGAACTCCATGAACCGCTTGATGGTGCCACCCTTGCCGGCGGCATCGCGGCCTTCGAAAAGCACCATCACCTTTTTATTGTTGTTGCGAACCCAGGTCTGCAACTTGACCAGCTCTTCCTGCAACTGGCTCAACACGCTGATGTATTGGTCTTTTTCCCGCAACATCTTGACAACTTCTTTTTCGCGACCCTTGGTGAGGCGCAGAAATTCCTGCTCCACAGGATTCTCCGGCTGGTCGCTCGGTGTTACGGTAGCTTCTTCGTCGGTCACGTCGACCTCCCTGAAAAGTGGAAACCCAAAAGAACCCGAAAAAACCGCGCTATTGTGCTACGGAACGACCGCTTGCGTCCAGAACATTCCGCACGGAACCGGGGTAAAATCGGTTCAAATGCCTTCCGGGAGCAGGGAAAGTATGCGCAGCCCGACATGAAAGCGGTCCGAATGGGGTTGACAGTAGGGCGCCAGGCAAAAATAGCTCTCCGACGAGTCGGAACGGGGCAACCGGAGGGTCACGGGTGCGCCGGTTCGCACCGGAGAGGCGGCGACGACGCCGAACCCCCACGGTCCACGATCCCGTAGTTCCACCGCAACCTGCGTGCTGCCCTGAATCAATAGCCCCCGACCGGAGACAGATTGACGCTCTGTCCTTCTCTGGTCACGCATGGTTAGGAATCCTCCCGTAGCAATACAGCCAGAACATCCTCCTGGAAGCAGAAATAACCTGTCAGGCGGCACACGTCAACGGATACCGGTTCCCATTCCGTTTCCCGGTCAAAAACATGAAATAACGAGCCGGAAAAGCGACAGGCATTTATCCGCATGGCGCTTGGCTTTATACTTCGCGGGATGGGTTGCTGCCACCAGGATTAGCCGTTCGCCACCAATTGCCGAGGTGAGCCCGTGATTTGCTCCCAATGCCGATTTGAAAACCGTCCGGAAGTGAAATACTGCACCCGTTGCGCCATGCCCCTGGGGCAACTGTGTACCCATTGCCACACCCCTTTCCAGACGGGGGATCTCTTTTGCGGTGCCTGCGGGCGGCGATTGCTCTTCTCCGAAACCACCCTGCCGGTATTGCCGGCTGTTTCCCCAGTCGCCCACCACATCCCCGCGGTGGAATCCAAAAGCAACGGCCAGCCACCCGCTTCGGAACGCAAGAACGTCACCGTCCTCTTTGCCGACATCTCCGGCTTCACTTCGATGAGCGAAAAGCTCGATCCCGAGGTGGTCACCGATGTGATGAACGGCTGCCTCAAGATGCTGGCGGATATCGTGGTGCGCTACGAAGGCTATGTGGACAAGTTCATCGGGGATTGCATCATGGCCATCTTCGGCGCCCCGATCACCCACGAAAACGATCCCGAACTGGCCATTCGCGCCGCCATGGACATGAAACGGGAGATGGCCGAGTACAACAAGAATCTGCCGTTCAAGTTGGAAAAACCGCTCACCCTGCACATCGGCATCAACTCCGGACCGGTCATCGCCGGCGGTGTCGGTTCCGACCGCAAGATGGAATACACCGTGATGGGCGACACGGTCAATCTGGCCTCCCGCCTCGAATCCCTGGCCACCAGCGGGCAGATCTTCGTCTCGGTCTACACCTACAACCAGACCCGCCATCTCTTCGAGTTCCAGACCCACGATCCCATCCAGGTCAAGGGCAAGAAGGAGCCGGTGGCCGTCTTCGAGGTGGTCAAGCAGAAGGGTCTCAAATCCCAGGAGCGCCGTGGCGGCGTCACCGTTCCGCTGGTGGGGCGCGCTCAGGAGATCAGCACTCTGGACCACTTCGCCGACGAGCTGCGTCGCGGCGAAGGGCGGACCGTCTTCCTGATCTCCGAACCGGGCATCGGCAAAAGCCGCATCCAGCTGGAGGTCAAATCCCGCCTCAAGGACGGGGAGATCCTCACCCTGGAGGGCATCTGCCGCTCCTTCGGGCGCAACACCTCCTTCTATGTCTACCTCGATATCTTCCGTCACCTGTGCAACATCGATTCGGAGGACATGGAAGAGGCCATCGCGGAGAAGGTGGAAAACACCATTCCGCTGCTGCTCTCCCTGGATCCCCAGGTGCTTTCGGAAGAAGCTCGCGAGTCGATCTTCTTCATCGGCATGATGCTCGGGGTGCGCATGCCCTCCTTCCTGCCCTATCGCATCGAAAACCTGGAAGCTCAGGAGATCAAGATGGCCACCTTCCGCGCCGTGGCCTGGTTCTTCCGCACCCTCTCCACCGCGCGACCGCTGCTGTTGATCCTTGAGGATCTGCATAACGCCGATGCCCCATCCATCGAGTTGACCGCCTATCTGTTCGAATCCCTGGTGGAGCAGCCGGTTCTGCTGTTGATGCTCATGCGTCCCACCCAGGATCACCCCAGCGCCAAACTGCCGCTCATCGCCAAGAAATACAGTCCGCACCGCACGGCGCAGCTCCATTTCGACCGGCTCTCGCCCACGGAATGCGACCAGATGGTGCAGAACCTGTTGCGCAGCGAGGTGGTTCCGGAAACCATTCTCACCCTGGTGCGCAGCCGCGCCGACGGCAATCCGATGTACATCGAGGAGATCGTGCACAATCTTCTCGACGAGGGCATCATCCAGCTTGACCATCAGGGGATCATTCAGGTGTTGCGGGATCCGGAGTCCACCACCCTGCCCTCCTCGATTCAGGGGTTGATCATCGCCCGCATCGACCGGTTGCAGAGTGACATGAAGGATATTTTACACGCTGCGGCGGTGATCGGGCCGGTCTTCCGGCTGGCTCTGCTGCAGCGGTTGTTCGCGGAACGCAATCTGGACGAGCGGTTGCAGCGTCTGGTGGACATGGGCTTGATCTTCGAATCGCGCACTTTTCCCGAGGTGGAGTACTCCTTCCGCAACATTTTGACCCAGGAAGCGGTCTATTCGACCCTGCTGCACAAGCGTGCCCGGGAGTTGCACGAAGAGGTGGCGCGGGAGATCGAGGCGCTCTTCGCCAATCGGTTGGAAGAGCATTACGAGGTTCTGGCGCACCATTGTCTGAAGGCGGGTCAGGAGCCGCGAGCGGTGCATTATCTGATTCTGGGCGGGCAGCGGGCTCAGGAGGCCCAGGCGCCGCAGGAGGCGGCCATTCTGTTCGAACGGGCGCTGCAACTGGCCAAGGAGTTGCCGGAGGCCAGTGTCAATCTGGATGCCATTCACGAGGGTTTGGCCGAATCCCAGGAGCGTTCGGGAGCGCTTCAGGGGGCTATTCAGGCGCGGCAGTTCCTGTTGAGTCGGCTGGAGGATCCCTTGGCGCGCGGCACCCAGGAGCGGCGCATCGGCAAGATGCAGGAGAAGCTCGGGGACATGGGGTTGGCCATGGCCTGTTTCGACCGGGCGGAGAAGCATCTGGTGGGGCATGCCGAGGCGGTGGAGACCGGGTTGCTCTATTTGAACCAGAGTTGGATTCTCAATCGTTTGGGGCGGCGACCGGAAGCGATTGCCAAGGCGGAAGCGGCGTTGTCGATATTCGAGCGGAAACACGCAGCGGAGGAGATAGCCCTGGCCTGCAACAATCTGGGGGTATTTCACGAGCATGCGGGCAATCTGGAGAAGGCGGAGAGTTACAATCTCAAGAGTTTGCGGCTGTTTTCGCAGCAGGGCAACCGGCATCAGACGGCCAATTTGTATCTTTCCCTGGGATTTTTGCACGACAAGATGGGGCAGCCGGCGGCGGCGTTGGACTATTTCAGCCGCAGTCACGAGATCATGACGCGCATCGGCAACCGTTTCGGCATGGCCACGGCTTTGATGTGTCGGGGGCGCTGTCTGGTGGCGGGGGATAGGCTGGAAGAGGGTGAGAAGGCGTTGTTGGATGCCTTGGAGATGCACCGTCACCTGGAGGCGACGCGCAAGATTGCCGCCAACGAGTGGGAGTTGGCGTCGTTGTACATGCGCACCAACAATCTCAAGGCGGCGCGGGAGCATTTGGAGGGGGCGCGTCACGCCGCCCAGCGGCAGAACGACCCGGCGGACATAGCCCGCACCACGGCGATGGAGGCGCAGTTGCTGCTGCTGGAGGGCCGTCGCCCCGAGACCAAGCTGAAGGAGGCGATTGCGCTTTACCGCAAGCTGGCCAACGACCGCGAGGTCAACCGCCTGACGGCGTTGCTGGAGGAGTGGGAGAAGCGCAGCCTGTGACCACTCTATCCGTTCAGTAATACGGGGGTTCGGGGGGGGGATTATCCCCCCCCGAAGGGTCCAGGGCAGCGCCCTGGGACGTATCCTTTTCCGTTGACCTTCACCCCCCTTGGGGTCCAGGGGGCACCCCTGGGACGTTTCCTTTTGCTGTTAATACGGTTGCACGGCGCAGAGTTCTGCCCCGTTACGACCTTTTCATCTTTATACCCCCAAATCCATTCGACCTCGATAACACCGCATGGTAGCATCGCGCTATCTTCTCTTGTTTCAAGGGGAGATATCGACCGTTCCGCACGACTCAAACCCCGTGGTTGGCCTGCCATGCGCTGGATCTCCACTCCCGAATCGATTGAAAACGACGAACCCAGCGTCCTGTCCATCGTGGAGACTCTATTGGCCGTGGCTTCCTTCTGGGGTTACACTTGGTATTCCGGCAACCACTACCATTTGATCGTCAGCATCTTGATTGCCCCGTTATTACTGTTGCGCTCCGAGGAGTCCACTCGCGATGGCCTCGATTGGTTTATTGCACGGAGTGAAACGGACATCTCCCGGGAAGATACCCCTTTTCGAAGTTTGGGTCTCATTCTGTTCAGTTTCGCGGTTTCGGCAGGATTGGCTTATGCCATGGCCCAATACCTATTACCCGGCTACACGGGTTGGTCCCTGTTTTGGCAAAGCATGTTTGTGAGCTTGGTAGCTGTTGCGGTAGCGGAGACGGTTGTGGGGACGGTTGCGGGAACAAGAGAGGGAACATTAGCGGGAACCCTAACGGGAGCAATAGCGGGATCGATAGCGGGATTGGGGCCGTTAGCGCTGGTGGTAGTGCTTGCCGTAGCGGGAGCAGTAGTGGGAGCTTTAGCGGGAGCTGTAGCGAGAGCCATAGCGGGAACTTTGGAGGGAAGGGGGAACGTCGCGAAAACTGTTGCGGAAACGGTAGCTGTAGCGGAGGTGGGGGCAGTAACGGGAGCTGCACTGGGAGCCATACTGGGAGCCTCACTGGGAGCCGCACGGGGAGCAGAAACGGGATCAGCTGTGGGAGCAGCAGCGGGAGCAGTAGTGGTAGCGGTAGCGGCAGAGGGAGCTTTTGTGAGAGTGTTCGCTGTTGCAATCGGCTTATGGATACGCTCCCTCTTTATCAGGATCCTTGCGACGTTGCGTCACCCCCTGGCCGGACTTCTGTCCCTGTCGCACAACTGGCTGCGTTTCCTCTGGGCCATCGACTCCAGACAATCTCCCGAACTGGTTCCCGGCTTGCACTCCCGAAACACTGAACTCTCCGTTCCATCTCTGGTAAAAATGATCCAAACGGAAACCTGGGATACCCGATTACTCGGTATCATCTTTCTCCCCTTCGTCTTGATCCCCGCCTTCTTCTACCGCTGGAGTCTGAAATCGACCTGCTGGCTTTATCTGCCTCTGGTCTTTCTCTTCCGCAGACCGAAATGGGACGCCTTCGGCCCAACCCGACTGGTGCAGGATCTGCACGACAGCCGCCCGGAGCAACTTCGCCGTTCTCTGTCCTGGCTGGCCTTAATCAGTCTGGCGGCAAGTACCTTTTCCAAAGATCGTATCGATTGGCTGCATACCTTCTTCTCCCATGCCCATCCCCTGTCGTACTTGTGGGTCTTCGACCTGGGCAAACTGGCTCCGTGGCAGTGGGGCAGCCTGGTGAACATCCTGCTGACAGCGTTGGTCTATTTCTACAGCGAACGCGCTTTTCGGGACATGGCCTTCGGGCAGTTCCATCATACGACCAAACTGCTCTATCTGGCGCGAATCCGCACCATCCTCACCGTCATCGTGGTGCTGTTGACCGTTGGCTATGTCGTCATCGACCTGGAAAAGATCGATCTGCCAACCCTGCCCGGCTGGCTGCAGTTCCTCAACGCCCTCTACGGCAATTATCTGCATTGACCGGTAACTATTCTGACCCCCCTGCACGGGGCAGCATGATCGTGTCAACGGCGAAAGGAAAAGTCCCAGGGGTGCCCCCTGGACC